>CAYPIW010000140.1:0-6167 GCA_964410925.1 uncultured Desulfobacteraceae bacterium | reverse complement strand
TTTTTGATAAAATTTTCTTCCTTGCGTTTTTAACGACTTTGGTATATCCATTTTTACAACCTCAACTCATTGAATTGGGGCAGGGGAATCTGCACTGTGCCTAAGCGTCCGGTTGCCAGGACGGTTCCCAAATACCATTTTCGGGTGCCTGGGTATCATTGAATGTTTTCCTCCCTATCTGCCTTTAAATATGCGTTCATTAAAAACCCAACTTGAACCATTGCCAGCCTTTTCATACGTCGCAACCAGGCAGGCCGTGAAGCTGAATTGGATTCTTTTATTCTTGCAAGCAAATCCTCATAGGATGAATTAAAAAGACAATCACTGTCCCAGCTCTCAGCCAGCGAAGCCAGTTGTTTCAACTCGTTTTCAAATCGTTCTTGATTCATTTTCTTTTGTCCTTTCGTGGTATACATAAAATTGTAACTGGTTCACGGATCTTGTGCCTATTCAATGCCCTTTGAATAACCTCATCATAATTTGTTTTGTCCCGGTCATAATAGCAAACCAAATATCTTTCACCGCCATTTGATTTTAATTCAGATTCGTACATTCTTAACCGGCTTCAAATCTTAGACGTTCCAAATGGAACAGAGCAAGAAGAAAAACCCTTAGAAATCAAGGACGAAATCGAAGAAAATGTTCCAAGTGGAACAGAACCCGAAACCACACCACTAAACCAAAGCGGCGTTGGTGTGGCAAGAATGGCAATAGTTCCCTTATCAACTGTAATGCCTGTGACGGGTTAATGACCGGCTCTAATGATACCCATGTCCTAATACTTCGTTGCGTCCGTAATTCTGTCGCAGGCCGGGATTTTAAACATCTTTCTGTTTTTTTCGTTTTTCATAATTTCCCCTTTTCAATTATCAGAATGGTATCCCGTCTTCTTTCTCTCTTGCTTCAACAAGACTGTCCCCCGGCTCACAATCCAGACTTTTTATGACTCGCAAGACTTCTTTCAAGCATAGTATAGCCTGATTCTTTGTAACTTTCTTTGAGATTAGAACACGAACCTCATTGCATGTTCCCATAAGTTCCTCAGTTAAACCCGAGTGCACACAAACTCCTGTGTCTGGGTTTGGACACATGATGTCACACTCCGGGTCGGCACCATCAATAAAAGTGTCAACCTGTAAAAACTGATTCAAGGGTTTTTCCGCATAGTGGTCTAATTTTCGATTCTTTTGTTCTGTGTTCATTTTCTTTTATCCTTTCTTATTCGCTCATTAACATTTGCACATACTCTTTCACTTGCTGCTGTAATTGCCACACTTCTTGCTTGTGCTTCATGGGAGCATCAGATTCTATGTATTTATTAATCGTATCAAGACACAATTTACGCCCCATGACGGGAGCAGTCACGATGGCATTAGCCTCAACCTTACGCACCCCGTATTCTTTGATATAGTTCTGGACGTACGGTTTATAATGGTCTGGATGTTTCGGATCTGATAAATCTTTTTTATCCTTGGCCCCGGTTTCTAGGTTATCGATCCAACTCAATTTGTTTTGGATGATAAAATCGTAATTGAGTCCGAACCTATCAATCACGAGGTTGTCCGATTTCCACTTGGTCGAACCGTAACATTCATCAATATTTGGCTTAATAAAATCAGAAATAACCAGGCCCACGGGGTCGTGATCCCCACAATACAAAAGGACGGGAGTTTTCCCTTGTTCTTCATGTTCTTTAAATCTGAAAATTAACTCCTTCCGCTGTCCGATAGAAGACCATCCCTTTGCCGTTGCAATAGGGATTTTATACTCCTTGCATAGTGGCTCAAATAGTGACTTTAGATCGACCTTTTCAACCAGCATTTGGATGTAGTATTGCTTATCATTCCAAAATGAAATTGGATAATAAAACTCGTGTGCGTACTCGATATAGTCTATTATCTCTTGTGCTTCTTCTTCCGGTGTCCTATCGTTAATATCTTCTTCAAGACAACTAAACGCCCGTGCAGCCTCCTCCGCCATAAAGCCATTGGGGAGTGATCCATTTTTTCGACACCCGTTTATTAATTTCTGTGCGGTGTCAAAATCACCTTTACCTAATCCGTACGGTTCTAAGGCATAACACCAGCCGCGGGATGACATCTTGAATCCAACATCAGTATTAATTCGAGTCATGAGTTGAATAAAATTGTTAAGCTCATCCTTGTATTTTTCTTCAGCTTCTTTAGTCGGTCGGCCTCGTTTTCGTTTTGGTATCAATTTTCATCCTTTTTTTTGGCTTACAAATTACACTGGTCTTCTCAGAATCCAGTCCGGCATCATCCAGCGCCTTTTTTATTGCCGAATCCCAATCCCTTTTTGTGGGATCGTAGTAACAAATTAAGCACTTCAATTTTTTTTACCCATTGGAAACCCACGAGCATCTTTAAAGTTAAGGCGTCAGTTTAAATAAAACTCTACTATCTTCCATCCCCCAAATGCGGATGATATTTTCTGCAATCATAGTTGAATCAGCCTTGGGAAATCCTGAAAAACACCCGTACGTTTTACCAATGGAATACATAGCGCCTTTCTTCAAATCTTTATATCCACGCTCTTTATATTGATCCACAATAGACAGTATTCTTTTTTGGCCGGTATCTGAGAAGTTGTGGGGTGTCCCCCAGGAATCGACTGTAATATGACAGTACTTTTGCTTGTTTGCTATACAGACAAACAACTTCTCCTTACTTTTGCAAAACCGATACCATTCATTATAGACTTTCAAAGAGCTGGTAACCATGTAACCTCTCTGCTGTGCCTGTTTGAAAATATCCCCTTTTGTCATAATGATCTCCCTTTGATTTCTCATTCTTCAGTACCATAAATCTCCGCAGCTAATTTTGGATCGATATGTCCATGTAGATGAGAGGGCATGTTTTTATAGCGAATTTGCTTTTTTTCATCCTCACCCCCTGTTTGAAACGTTACACCGTTACAATCGAATAAATTCAACTGGTTATCCTGTTTTTGAAACGTTACACCGTTTTTTTCTGTTCCGTTTTGTTTTTGCTCTAAGTTACTAATATCATTGCTTTGTAACGGTGTAACGTTTTGAATAGGGGTATCCGGTAGATATCGTTTAAAATCGTACTCGAAATCATCAAGGCAGTATCCTTTTTTGATGGTGTCCTCAATCCTAATTCCTTTGGATCTAACCTTAAATTTTTTTAACTGTTGCGCCAGTCCATTGGTAGTTAACCCCTTGCCCTTGTGCCAGTCCGACCATGGTCGTTCAGACAATTCTTTCAGTTTATCCACAAGGTCGCTGGAGAACATTTTATCATTGAAACTTTGCTCAAATATGTCCTTGATATCCTGGAGAAGCAAAACGCTGATAGACTCATCAGGAGACCTCATCATTTTCAGCATCGACTTGCGAATCAGATCCGGCCAGTGTCCGCCAGCTATTTCAGCAATTGCGAATAAAGGTTCTATTTTATCTGTCAACCTGTCGTTGTTGGATTCTGGCACCTGCGGTCTTGCCATCATTAATTTGGTGAAATTATCATCCGCCCATCGTTTGCATTTCTGGCGAATAACCAGGCATTCATCATAAAAATTCAAAGGGATTTTTTTGACCTTGACTTGCGGGGATTTTCTATCCATCTTTACAATGACAGAACGATCATCAATAGTATCTGATACGCTCGAACCAATGAGGGCCAGGATCTTTGGGCACCAAGTTGAAAACCGCCGCATTCTGTTGTCTTCTCCATCACATCGCAGTACGAATGCCATCTCTTTGATATAGCCGCCGCTGACGAGATCCTGCATATCTTTATTGTCCCTTAAGAACCTGGCCTCATCGATAATAAATGACGGCTTAAACTCCTCAATAGCTCGGAAGATCACGGCTGATGAAACGTTGCTGGCAGGCAGTCCCCTATAAACAAGTGCCATAAGAACCGTTAGACAAGTACTTTTTCCACAACGTTTTTCCGGAGAAACCAGAGTCAAATAAGGACAAATACGAAAAGCGTCGTAAACATAGGTGAATAAAGCGTATAGAGATATGAGCTCAACCATGCCCTCATGAAAAACAACATGGTCTTGTAGTTTTTCTTTAATAGAGTCCAAAAGAACGCAACCATCAACCGGATGACTGTATGGCTCAACTTCTTCAATAACCTCGGCCTCATCATCCTTTTGCAGCGCCCTTATATAATTAACTATGACACCCTTTGGGATTTTATGCTCTTTAGCAATCCGACTTATTTCGACCTCACGTTGCAGCATGGGCAGATTTATGATTGCTTTTATCTGCTGTTCAATATCGATACTGGAATTCTCATTATTGAGTTTTTCAGAACCTTCAACCTGGGCTCTGACAATTTCCGAACCCTCCAGGAGATATAGATCGTTAAAATCAGTCGTTGACTTACCATCAGGGCTCTGAAATATTGGAATGGCCAACCGACACCCGATCTCTTGTGCGGCTCTCTGTGCAGACTTTAACCCTCTGTTCTCATCTCCCGTATGATCATTGTCAGCACCGATTATCATGTTTTCAGGATCAACCTTTTTTGAAATTTCTTTAGCAACATGGATTAGATTCCCGGCATCAAATGCAATTATAATTGTATAGCCGGTGGCTTTATGAAGTGAGCAGCCTGTAGCCAAACCTTCGCAGATCAAATATGTTCCGTTCCCGGAGATGCTATAAAACGAACCCTTCTTCCGAGTGCCGGAGAGAAACCTCTTTCGACCTTCGCCATCGATCCTCTGTAGTCCAGTCCATTGTCCATTAATGTCGAATAAAGGTATAACCAGGCATCCCTCGTGCATTTTCACCTGCGGCGGAGCTGTTATTTTTTTTCTGGTGAGATATGGGTGGCTATTGGGTTCCGTGGCATTGTCCCAAATCCTCCGTGCACTCTTTAGCATAGCCTCCATGGAAATCTTTTGGCCCGCACCGTTGAAAGATCCGTTGAGAGTTTCTCTATCCTTAACAGATAACTCACCAGCAATAATCTCCGGTTTATCCATCGTTCTCCAGTCCTGCGCCCATCCGATTTTCCCATTATGCCAGTATGCACCTGACATTTCACCGGAGGGATCTCCCCAGGTGGGGACACGATGGGTTGAACCGTCTGAAACTATCTCACCGGGATCAAATCCGCATCGCTCGATAACAACCTCTCTGAAATCCAATTCATTTTCGTTTTTCATAGCAAAACCTAATCAAAAAAAATCTCTGAAACTTCGACATCGAGAGCATCCGCCCAAACTTTTTTTTCGTCTGAATCAAGCTGCTTTTTCCCACGGATAACCTTGCTTACCTCGGATTCACGGATCTTTAATTCACCGGCAAACAAATATTGAGTTCCGCATTTTTTGACAATTTCGCCCTTTAAAATCTTATTCATTTTTGAACCCTCCTTTGCATTCATAATGCATTATTGTGTATCCTATATGGTAAAAAATATATGATTAAAACTTTGCCTTATTCGAAATCTGATTAAGATTCAAAATAATTTGACTCGGCCTATTCGCAACTATATTAATATCGTTTTTAATCTGTATGGAAAGTTCATCTTTATAACCTTCCGCTTTTGGACTCAGTGCATGTTCCTCCGGTCCTTGTGGGAAAGATATAATTAAAATGGATGGATCGTTTACTATGCCATCATTATTCCATGTTTTTGGAATTGACAATTTTGGAATATCGAGATTCCCGACATGAAGTCCCATAATTACAAGCCTTATCTGAGAAAGTGAAACCCCGAGAGAGTCCAAGTCCTTAATAACCAAAAGATAAAAAATGTCTCGCTTTTTATATTCCCGAGCTATCCCCCGGCCAACATTTTTTTTAAATCCTGGGAGGATGTGCTGTTCTGAATAAAACAATAATCGCCGGTCCGGTATTCCGGTAATTTCTGAAACGTCTTTTCGTGTCCAAGTGTTCATAATACATGATTATGCATTTTATTTTATGTTTGTCAAGAAAAAAAATATTAAATCGTTAAATTATTTTTTTCCATGTAAATATGGACAAGGCACAACAGATATTTACCGACCATTTACCGACCGGATTTGAATTGATAACTTATTGAATTGATTATGAGAAGGTGGTGGAGGCGGCGGGAGTCGAACCCGCGTCCGCGAACATTCCGCACAGGCGTCTACATACATATCCCGAAATTTTGCTTTCGCCTTATCAAGTCTCC
>CAYPIW010000139.1:0-2680 GCA_964410925.1 uncultured Desulfobacteraceae bacterium | reverse complement strand
CATCCCTTTCAGTGTATACAAATAACCTGACCCGTTATTCACTGTATTTCAAAAGGTTACCTCAGATCACGGACTAAGCTGTAATAAACTCAAGCTAGGTATCAACCGGGCCGGGATTACCCAGGCCAAAAACAAGGGAATGGTTCCTGACAAGTGGATTTTAGACCTTTACCGGAAATACGGCATAAACCCGGACTGGATTGAGACCGGCAAGGGGAAGATGTTTATCGCGGATAGGGATGGAAGCGTGGTTGTTCCTGAATATAAGAGCGCTCCCCATGTAAAAGCAAGACTCTGCGCCGGTGACGGCTCTTTTGAAGTTGATGAGAATATTAATGATTACTGGATGTTCAGTGCAGACTGGCTCAATCGTAAAGGGTCACCTTCGCATATGATGCTTATCGATATTTATGGAACCAGCATGGAACCCGAACTCAAACATGGGGATACGGTAATGATTGATACATCCCAACAAAATGTACTGGCAGGATCAATGTATGCCGTGGGGATTAACGATACCATTATGGTAAAACGAATAGAGAAGCATCCCGGCAAACTGGTTCTCAGAAGCGACAATAAAGATTATGAACCGGTTTATCTGAGTCGGAATGACATGGAGGGATTTCGTATTATCGGAAAGATTGTGTGGATATCGAGAAATGTGTAATGATTTGCCGGCGGTTTTAAAAAAAACATTCAAAAGAACAATATAAATTTGCGCGACCCCTTAATACCATTAAACTTTCTTTTCAAGTCTTGCCACCGATTCTATGTGATGGGTGTGGGGAAACATGTCAACGGGCTGTACTTCCAAGACACGATAGCTTTCTTTCATCATACCCATATCCCTTGCCATTGTCGCGGGATCGCAGGATACATAAACCATGCGTTCAGGGGCCATTTCAAGAACCTGTTTGACGACATCCTTGTGCATCCCCGCCCGGGGAGGATCGATAATCATAACTTCAGGCCTGTCTGTGATCCGTGCAAGTCCGTCCTTGATATCACCCACAATAAACTGGCAATTGGAAACGCCGTTAATTTTACAGTTTTTTGCGGCATCGGCCACAGCACTCTCAACGATTTCCATGCCGATCATTTTTTTTGCACCATAGGCAAGACAAATGGCGATGGCCCCGGTCCCGCTGTAAAGATCCACAACTGTCTCCCGGCCTGAAAGTCCGGCATATTCCTCGATGGTACGGTAGAGCCTTTGCGCGGCCAGGGTATTGGTTTGGAAAAAAGAGTTTGCCGATATTTCGAACTCCAACTCCCCGATTTTATCCGTTAAGAAGGTGCGACCGGAAAGCCCAATTTCATATTCTCCCACGGCAATACCGGCTTTGCGCGAAGTAATATTGTTTACCACCGAAATGATCTGAGGATATTTGTCCATAAGTTTAACTGCAAGGGGCCTCACGATTTCCGGTTCTTCTTTTGCAGTAATGATATTCACCATCCACTGGTCATACGCAACAGAATGTCTGAGCATCAGAAAACGCCAGAAACCCGTATGACTTCGAAGCCCGTAGACGGGGACATCGGAAGCCTTGATAAAGGTTCTGACGTCATGAAGAATGCGGTTCCCCAGTTCCGGTTGAAGCAGGCAGGAGCAGGTATCAAGAACTTTGTAAAAAGTCCCCGGCACATGAAGCCCTAACGCAAACCCCTTGTCGACACCCTCTTTCCCCATTTCATCCGGTAAAAGCCATCTTCGGTCCGAACAGGAAAACTCCATTTTATTCCGGTATCCAAAAATGGTGGGCGATGATAGTGTCGGATGTACCGGTACATCCCGGATAAGCCCGATTCGCTCGATGGATTCCAGAACATGCTGTTGTTTATATTCAAGCTGCTTTTCGTAAGTTAAAAACTGCCATTTGCAACCGCCGCAAACACCGCTGTACATACAATCCGGAGGAATTCTGTATGGAGACGGCGTAACCAATGTATGCACGCGGGCCTCCGAATACTGCTTTTTTTTCTTTACGATGCGGGCAATAACCAAATCCAAAGGCACCGCCCCGTCAACAAAAACAGCAAGTCCGTCCACCCGGGCAAGACCTTTACCGCCAAACGCTATCCCGGAAATTTCAAGCTCGATGAGTTGTCCTTTTTTAATTTTCATTATTATTGAAAAATATCACGATTCATGGGATAAACCAACCATGAATCAAAAAAGCATCACGTTTTCATCAAACGGGTTAAATACCTATGGTTCAAGGCTTTGCAAGAATTTTGTCCCGTTTTTGTCTCTTTCCAGATTTTTCAACCAATCTCATAACCGCTGCCGGGTCAAGTTTAACATACCTTTGATATGCTTCAAGGGATTTATGGCCGGTTGCCCTTCGTATAATTTCATCAGAATAACCAAGCTCGACCCAACGTGTCGTACGGGTATGTCGCAAGCAGTGGAAAACAACGCCGATCCGCTCACCCTTCGCGTTTAAAATTTTATCACCATAGGGTATTCTGGCTTTTTTACATACGGCCTTCATTTGCTGAACAATCAACTCTTTTCGGTATGGCTTACCCTTCTTTGTTGTAAAGATAGGATCATCCTGCCCCAGGTCCTTAATCCGGCGCTCTAAAACCTCTTTTAACCGTTCACCTATGGGAATGTTACGCCGTGCCCCTGTTTTCGTGTCAAACGCTCCCAGGTCGATATAGTTCAATATGG
>CAYPIW010000138.1:0-3171 GCA_964410925.1 uncultured Desulfobacteraceae bacterium | reverse complement strand
ACCCAGCAATATAAAATAACTGAATAACTTGTAAGGGAGGTGTTAATTATGGGGAATAAGAACACCAGAATCATCGCCGTTGCAAATGAAAAGGGTGGCGTCGGCAAGACCGTTACGGTGGTAAATCTTGGAGCGGCTTTTTGCAGGCAAGGAAAAGCCGTTCTTGTTGTGGACATGGATCCGCAGTTTAATGCGACCCGGGGACTGGGTGTTGATGTCGAAGCCGGAATGCCGACGGTATACGATCTTATAAAAGGAAATGAATCGATTGCGGCAATCGATGTGATTGTTCCGACAAGATGGAAGGGCCTTGATCTTGTACCGTCACATGTGGACCTTGCCGGGGCGGAGGTAGAACTGATTGGAGAGGCTGGGAGGGAAAACCGGCTGAAAGAAGGCCTTGAAAGCATTTCCGGAGAATATGATTTCATACTCCTGGATACGCCACCCAGTCTTTCCCTTTTGACCGTCAATGTATTAGCATATGCAAAAGAGGTCCTTGTACCCTGCCAGACCCACCCTTATGCTTATGCCGCACTGGAGGGACTCTTTGATACTGTTTTTGCCATCAAGGAGAATATTAACCCGGATCTGAATATAACCGGTATTGTTGCGACATTGTTTGACTCCCGGACACGGGTCAGCCACACTGTTTTGGAGAAGCTGAAAAATGATGAAAGGTATACGAATTTGCTTTTAGATACGGTAATAAGGCTGAATACAACCATTGCGGAAAGTGCTGATGTTAGCAAGCCTGTGATTTTCTACAGAAAGGGCAGTTACGGTTCAACGGATTATACAAGCCTTGCCAATGAATTGCTGACATCCCGCAATAAAATTTAATTTGACATACGATTATACACCGGACAGGGAATATGAGCAAACTTTCATCTCAACCATTTTTCAGGCACCCCGTTCTGGTTGTAGCACCCTGTAAATATGGTAACGGCGTTTTCGCAACCGAATATATTCCGGCGGACACGACACTGGAAGAATGCCATTATTTGCGTATCAGAGCAGAAGATTGCTCGGGTATTTTAGATGACTATGTTTATGCTCTTGAACCGGAGCATGACGCTTCCGGAGAGGAGTCCCAATACTACTCGCTTCCTTTGGGCTGGGGAAGTATTTTCAATCATTCGGACGAGCACAATACCGAATATTGGCACGATACGGATCGGAACCTGATCGTTTTTTATACGATCAGGGATATTTCTGCCGGCGAGCAGCTTTTCATCAATTACGGTAAGGCCTGGTGGGAAACGCGTGAGCTCACACCCGACAACCACACATGAGGCCGGCTGAACAATAGTTAGTTCTGCCGCAGCTTGCTTAGACTCTCTCTCGCAAACTCTATTTCGGGATCCATGGCCAGGGCCATCTCATAATATTGTATGGCTTTCGCTTTTTTCCCCATATCCCGATAATTTGAAGCGATGTTGGCATAATCGATCGCTGAACCCGGGTCAAGCTGAAGAACCTTTTTGAAACATGCGATGGCTTTTTCATGCTCTTTGAGTTTGAAATGGCTAAATCCCATTAAGTTATAGATGTCCGTCCGTTCTTTGTCGTGCCTTTCCGCATTTTTTAATACTGCAAGGGCCCTGCGGTATTCTCCCATATCTTTGAGACAGACACCCATGTAGGAATAAACACTGGGGATGTCCTGTTCTGTGGGATCAAGTTCCAGAGCTCTGTTGAAATAGCCGAGCGCTGTTTGCGGATCATTCAGAGCGAGGTGGCATGACCCCAAATAAAATTTGATGTAATATTTGCCCGGAAGCATTTTTTCTATCTTTGCAAGCTCATGAATGGCCGTCTCCGGATTGTTATTTTCAGTGATAATTTTGGCAGAAAACATCCCCACACTGGTTCCCAAAGCCCGCTCTCTAAAATGTGCCCCGGGTATAATGGTATAAAAAGCCGGCAGTTCAAGCAACGGATGCCTGGTGTCCACGACAATGACTTCCATGCCTTTTTTTGAAAGAGCCCGGATTAAGTTTTGAACCTCAATTTTAATATTTTCGTTCGAAAGATCAGAAAGGGTGTTAATATCTACCTCTTTGCCCGGGTTGATGATAAAATCGGCGTCTTCCACCTTAGTAAATTTGGGGAGGCCGCTGGCCTCATAGCTGGAGCCCGTATTAAAATCACCGGCAAGCTGAGCCACTTCCGTAAGAGCACGACTTAGGGCCTTTTGCGGATCGGGTGTTGTTCCGGCCGTCCAGACGATTTCACTCTTTCCCGGGAAGTTTAAAGGATCATAGGCCAGCACACTCACAGAAGGGATACCCATGTCCAGAGAAAAATCTGAGAGATAAAATTTTATCCCGTTCTTTCTGAACTTTTGAAGCATTTCCACAACCATCGGATCTGTAGCCGAATCCGCATGAATTGACGGTACGTTCATACGGTTTCGGCTGATGATGGAAGATACGTGCCGTTCAACAATTTCGCAGATTCCCTGACTTATGGCTTCCTCAACGCAATTGCCGGCCGATGGACCGTTGAACTCGTTTATAGTGAAAAACCAGTTAAAAGGAATTGCCACTTCCTGATTCCGGGTCAGATTGAAAGCCCGGGTCCATTTTAAGGGCAGGTTCTCAAATATCTTTCTGGATATTTCCAGATCA
This sequence comes from uncultured Desulfobacteraceae bacterium, assembly GCA_964410925.1. Taxonomy (GTDB): domain Bacteria; phylum Desulfobacterota; class Desulfobacteria; order Desulfobacterales; family UBA11574; genus S5133MH16. The sequence goes on along the minus strand of CAYPIW010000138.1, from coordinate 538 downwards.
TCCGAATCATCATTAACGGACCGGGCGATCATCTCAAAAGAAATGGCTCTGTCTTTTATGTTCCGGTGTGTTTCAATAAAAAAATTTTTTGTATTTTTACAGAAGCTAAAAAAACTGTACCTTTCCGCAAGTTCCATTACCGCACTGGCTTCAGCCTGTTGGGGAGTTGCCCCTTTGCCCATCTGTTTTTTTGCTCCGGTGATTTTAATTGCATCCTTCCCGCAGTTACTGAAGTAGACCGGAATATCTAATCTTCCAGTGTCGATTCTTACGGTGTTTTCAAGGATATCAAGATCAACTTTTTTTAATTTTTCCTTAAATCTTCTGATGGTTTCTTCAGGTGGAAATATTTTGTCCTGGTCCAGCGTAAACCGTTTAAAGGCATCATTTAATATAATTTTATGCGTCATAAATTCCCTTTTTTATTAAAACCAAATTTGTAACCGTTCACAGGTTCAGGGTTCAACGTTCAGGGTTAAGGACAAAGAAGGCATTGAAGATTCGAAGTCCTCATTACAAATGTTCATTTTCCCAGGTA
>CAYPIW010000137.1:0-4422 GCA_964410925.1 uncultured Desulfobacteraceae bacterium | reverse complement strand
GGGGACGATCCCAAATCGAAAGCAGAAGCTCTTTTTCAAATCGTTCCCGAACCTCCTGATTTTCAAGGGGAACCCGTTCCCCGCAAAACGAGAGGGTGTCCATATTTTTAACGGAAGACACCAGCGAAACCAGGTCAACCGGTTGGGGTGAACCACCGTACCCCTGAACCGCCCAAAACAACACAATGCCCAAAATCAAAAAAATCTTTGTTTTCATGCGAATTACCTTTTGCCTGAACCGGACAAGCGGTCAATTGCCACTAAGGCACAGAGACACAAAAGATATATTTATAGTTCTTTCTTTGTGCTTTGTGGTGAGAAGAAAAAAGTTTTGCCACAAAAAGCACAAAATTCACAATTAAGAACCTAAACCGAGCATTTTAAATTGGGAGACAATGTTAATAATGATAATAAATTGTAATCATTTTAACTGTCGAAAGTCAAATATTGACTATTCATCGATAATATGCAACCTGAAATCTGTATGCAGTTTTTAGATGCAATATAAAAGTGACCTTTAATTAGGCCAAAAGCACAATCAAAACAAAATATAGATTCATCTCTTTATATTCCAGCACGTTCATAGTGTTAGACTCATTTTCAATATTCATAAAGACCTCATATGAATGCCTCCGACTCGTGCAAAATTCGGCTATTAAATCATTTTGATGAATATGGGGAATTCTTCGAAAAAAAGCGAAAAAAACTAACAAATCAGTGGAGAGCAACTGGGCTTAAGCTGCGGCCTTTACAAAACAATTTTCATGGCCAACAAACGTACTTTTAAACACCTTTTTTGGATAACACCGCCAGGCCTCTCACTTCCACGAACCCCTCAGTAAGATTCAAAGTTAGGCGCAATTAGGTTGGCGTTTTCTGATAAAACATGACGACAAGAAATTAATTTTTAAAAGTCTGCATGAATAGTCCGGACATTTCAAGAAAAAATTTTATATTCTATTTGAGAGGAAAGCAAATTAAGCCGACGGACATTATTTCTTTGTGTTCATAAATGGTTAGCTGTGGTGCAACTTTTAGGTTTAATTATCTGTGTAAAGCGGACGTCATTTAACAAATGAAACCCTTGTGGCTTCGTAGATAGAGACTCACAACTCGAATACCGCAACTTTTATCTCGGCTAAAACGGAATTACCACTTCGCTGCAATAAGCAATCAAAAACCAGCATCTATCGTCCAGGTCGGAACCAAATGTTGACTTTCCATGGGGGGTGTGATTAATTTTTGTTATAATGAATCCAATTCGTTTACCCTTCCAATTAGCTTTTGATTTTCATCCGAGCAAGGCTGAAAAAAACGATCCATCCGAGGTGCCGATCGACAGATCCTTCCCCGAGGATGAAGCCAATAAGCTTGCTGCTTTAGAGTCCTATAACAAACACTTATATCGGCCAAATACTTATCTTCATAAATGGTGGGCGCGTCGCAGCGGCACCACGTTCAGATACATCCTCAAACAACTGGTTGACACTCCGGAAAAGCGCGATTTTTATGAAGGAGGAGGATTAGAAGGTAAACTTATTTTTGATCCCATGATCGGAGGGGGCACCATCCTTCATGAAGCCATTCGAATGGGAGCCAATGTTATGGGTGTGGATATTGACCCAATACCCATCCTGCAAGCAAAAGCCAGTCTGTCTCAATCATCTCTGAACCATAAAACAGATATTTATAACGAGTTTATCCAAGCATTGAAAAGCAAATTGGCCCCCTTTTTTAAAACTGCATGCCCGGTATGTAATATTAATTGTGAAACACAATTTACACTATATGGTTTGAGAAGAAAGTGTTCATGCAGGGAAGTTATCTTTGTTGACAGACTGTTATTGCGGCAGGGCAATGAGCATGATATCCAAATCTGTCCGGTGTGCCATGACCTTTACACAGACACAACACATCAGTGCCAGAGTGTGTCAGAAAGACCGTTAATGAAAAAGGGAACCCGCAAATGCGAAACGTGCAATACGGCATTTACAGACATTCTGGATAAACCTTTTTTGGAACGCTACGTCCCGCTGGTAAATACAGGAGTGTGTCCCGAACATGGTGCGTTTTTTAAAATGGTGAATCATAAGGACCGGGCACTCATGGATCAGGCCGCCGTTCACGCTCAGCAAATAGAATTTGGCGATTCCCAAGACTTTCTTATTCCCAATGGTCCTAAATCCAAGGATCTTTTGCGGCGTGGAATATACAATTTTCAAGACCTATTTACACCCCGGCAACGAATCTATCTCAGAGCCTCACTGGACGGTTTGTCAAAATTTCCCCCTGAAGACCGCATGTGGCTGACATTATTGGTCTCGACGTCTCTGGAATTCAATTCCCTGCTCTGCGGCTACAAAGGGAGCGATATTCGCCGTCCTGGTGCCATACGCCACGTGTTTTCCCACCACGCCTTCTCATTTCCGTATACCGCCCTGGAAAATAATCCGGTATTTTCCGGCAACACTTCCGGCACCCTGAACAGGCTTTTTAATGACCGCATCGTAAGGGCTGCCAAATGGGCCGTTGAACCGGTCGAAACTCGCATAACAGGGGATCGACGGTCCAAATTGGTCATCCATGGAGAAATAGACGCCGGAGAACCGGTCGCGGATTTTCAATCTTTAAATCAAGGAAAACAAAAATTTCTTATCCTGCAAGGAAATTCCGCAACTGTTGAAATGCCTGAAGGAATAGTTGATCACGTGGTTACCGACCCCCCTTACTATGACAGCGTACAGTACAGCGACCTGTCCAATTTTTTTCGAGTTTGGCTGCGTCGTTTTTTGCCCTTGGATGCAGACTGGAATTACGATCTTTTTAATTCCGCAGTATCCCAAGGCGGGACTTCCGACGGTCGTAAATATGGTGAACTCCTTGGTAAAATTTGGAAAAAGTGTTATCTGGCACTTAACAAAGAACACGGCCGCCTTATCTTTACCTTCCATCACTGGAGACCCGATGCATGGTCGGAGTTAACGATTTCCCTGAACACCGCAGGATTTTCGTTGGTCAACCGGTACGTGGTATTTTCCGAAAACCCTGTTTCCGTACATATTTTGGGGCTTAACTCTCTCAAACATGACACCATTTTGGTTTTAAAACCAAATACAGACAAAACAAAGTCTTATAAATGGCCCAAACCTTCTCGAATCGACGCTACAGATAGCTATGCCTTTTGTCGTGACTGTGGAACTGCCCTGGGATGGTTCCTGGAAAATGATTTGAGTGAAGAAAATATCCGTGACCAATGGAGAATTTTAATCGGAGAAAATGGCAATAACAAGACATCCGGCTGAAGTGTTTGGATACTCTTTTAAATCTGCCTTAGACCTTCCTAAAAAAGGCTGTAAAAAGTACTGGTGCCCTTTTGCACATGATAAATGCAACAAACAAAGTCGTCTGATTAAATTCCCCATGGGTGTATGCTCTGTTCAATACGGCGACAATATAGTCGCGCTGTGCCCCAGACGATTCTCGCAGGATAATACGGTGTTTAAAGACATTGCCGATCACTATTTTCAGACACGCAATGACATGGTTGTCTTCAGCGAGATTGGTTTGGCCCAAACCGGGACATTTGACTATGTAATGGTTAAGCATAAACCGTTCAGCAGCGAAATAGAGGATTTTGTGGTCATTGAATTTCAAACCGGCCAAACCACGGGGACCGGCCAATTGGTTAAGGGGCTCAAGGATTGTTTGGCAGGAAAGGATATTGAGGGTGAAAATTATGGATTCGGGCTAAATCTTGCCGACATTTGGAAGCGTTCGTTCACCCAAATTCTCAATAAAGGCATTGTGTTGGAAAACTGGGGTCACAAGATCTATTGGGTGGTACAGGAACCGGTTTATCAGAATTTTCTGGACCGGTATAACCTCAATGGGATGACATACCACAGTGAACATACAACCGTTTTTGCGATATACGATCTAAGCGCCGATGCCGACAAATGCAACCTGTTTCAGACGAGAATTGAATCATCGACCGTTGAAGATTTGTTTAAGGCTTTGCGAAACAATCCGAATATCCCATCCAGAGCCACCTTCCTCAAAAAACTCGAGACAAAACTCAATGCCAAAATGGAATTGAAGTTAGAACTGTCCAAAATTTAATCAATTGCCTCATGGGTACGTCGTCATTTAACAAATGACCTACCCGCGGCCACGAAGATAGAAACTCGCAACTCCAACTTCGTCACCCCTTTTGAGAGAGTGAGGTTAGCCTGCCCCGCTAACTCCTTGACCTTATCCTTAAGCTTGACCTCAACCTGAGAATGATCTTTACCGTAACCCCATGATTTTTCTTTGTTCTTGACCTCATTATTCTTTTGATTTACAAAAACAAGCATATCTTTTAAATCAGGTTTTTGTTTTATCAGTTCGCAAAAAAGCCCTATGGATTCATGGGCCTGTTTC
>CAYPIW010000136.1:0-22084 GCA_964410925.1 uncultured Desulfobacteraceae bacterium | reverse complement strand
GTTTCGTAAAAAGTTCAAATTCAAGGCGTGCAAATTTTGGAATCATGAGGCGTACTTTTCGTACGTTGAATGATTGCGAAATGCAGCACAACGCAGAAGTTGGACTTTTTACGAGACCGTCACGAAAGTGATTTATAAATAAAAATATACCTCTCCTCATTGATGTCAATGACAATATCCCCACCCCTTGTTTCCGCATAAACGATCCATCCGGGCTTGGGGCCGCTCCCGCATTCGGCTTTAGGAACAAAATCGCCGGTCTTTCCGTTATACCAGGCAAGCAACATGGGGTGAGAGGTAAATTCTTTTGCCTTGTTGTCGGCAATTTGCTTGATGGATACGAAATCCAAATCTCGATCATCAATTTTTAATTCTATGGGATTGGTCAGACATTCTTTTATGGAACAGCGACAAGCGGTCATACAAATTTTCTCCTTCATTCAAACAAACGTTTTTCTTTTTTTGCATCCCGGGCCTTTTTATATTTTGCCATCATTTTGGAACTCATGGCTTCCAGGTTTTCCCCGATGATTGAAGCCCGGCCGGCCGGTATGGAAACCACCATTAATTCGGGGTCCAGCCCGCACCGCAACCGGTCTCCAAAGCCCGTAACTGAAAAATTGACCTTACCTGTCTGTATCGAATAGGCGGTAGCATCCCCACAGACTCCCTGAAATCCCGTGGCCATTGAGATTTCTGTGCGTCCGCCGGTATCATATTTATCAGCTAATATTAAAAACATAACCTGTTCCGCATTTGCGGGGATGAGTATGACCTGATAATTATTGTCCGCCTGGGATAGGGGTCTTAAAAAAATTCCTTCCGTACTCCCATCCTCAAGTTTGTATGCCCCGGTGACCGCCTTTTTAGCGGCTTGGACCGAACCGAACACGCCGGCATCATAATGCTTGTGGCCTGACAGCATCTCATCGGAATAATTAGAAAAACCCAGTGTTGCTGCACCGGATTTGCAGATGATGTCCTTTTCCAGAAGATAATGGGTTTGCCCTTGGGCAGCCATCATTATTCCATGACAATAACTTCGGATCGGTTTATTTGGACGGTACTTGTCCAATTCAGGGTTATGGTTCGGGTACAATAAAACAGCAACAGGAAAAATAGAAAGTTCTAAATGAGTGGCTAATATTTCAGAGAGCCTGACATTATTTATCATTTTTTACACTCCGTCATTCATATCGCACGCATGATATTATATCTCGTCTTCAGGTTTCGTATCAACGCCATTATCTCGCCAAATTTATTTATACAGGAATACCCCTTAAACATCAAGTCAGATATGTGGCGGTTAACTGAAGTCCACCTATATTTGTGATATTCTGTTCAAGATTTGATGGTCTCGTAAAAAGCCACAACATACCGTTTTCTGTCATTCCGGCGAAAGCCGGAATCCAGTCTTTTTAAATAGTTGTGGACCATCTGGAGTCCGGTTTTTACCGGAGTGACGACTTTTTACGAAACCGTCAAATTTCAGTATTTTATTTTTTGTAATTCCGTGATAAAAATATGTTTTGGAATTTCTGCAACTTAATGAGAATATAAGATCATTTTTGAGGCTTGAACGCTTGTCTCAAACATAACATATTGGAATGAAAGGATAATAACATGGAATGTAAAATCGAACAAAATCTTAAATCATGTAATTGCACTTATGAACCGTGTTCACGCAAAGGGACGTGTTGTGATTGTTTAAGTTACCATCTAAGAGCTCGTGAACTTCCGGCCTGCTGTTTCCCGGATGATGCAGAACGAACTTACGACCGCTCTTTTGAACATTTTGCCCGTCTGGTCGCCGATAAAAGAATATAATTCCCTCAGTTTCTTCATCCTAATTGTGGAGTTTATCAGTGATGTGATTCCGGCGCTTCTTGGGTAAGTCCCACATGCTTGAGGATTTTTCCATGAGATCCTCCTATTGGGCGACCGGAATGGTAAAAGTAAACGTGCTTCCCTGACCGGAAGATGATTCCACCCAGATTGCGCCCCCGTGAGCACGCACGATTTCTTTGCAAATGGCGAGCCCCAAACCCGTGCCTCCGGCATCCCGCTCCTTTATCTGAACAAATTTTTCAAAAATCTTTGAATGATATTTGGGCGGTATTCCCGGTCCATCGTCACGCACGGACAGGTGGACGTTCGGCCCGATTCTGTGTGCCGTGAGTTGAATGTGGCCGCCCTTGCTCACATACCGCAAGGCATTGGAAACCAGGTTGGTCAGCACCCAGGCAATCTTGTTGGCATCCGCTCGAACTCTTGGCAGATCTCCGGTCACCTCCGATGTGAACGTGACCTCCTTTATGTCCATCTGGCTTTTGAAAACCTCCTGCACGTGGTCAAAAACTGTCGAAACCGGAACGCTCTCAAACTCCAACTCAATTCTGCCCGCTTCGATCTTGGATAGATCCAGCAAGTCATTGACCAGAGCTTTCATCCGGTGTACTTCCTCGTGAGCCGCCCGCAAAAGATCCCGATCCTTTTCGGCGAGCTCTTGGGCGACATGTTCCAGGAGCAGATCAACACTCATTCCCAGGCTGGTCAGCGGTGTCCGCAGCTCGTGGGACGCCGCCATGACGAATTCACTCTTGAGCCGCTCCACTTCCTTTAAGCGGGTGACGTCTTTAAGCAGCAGCACGATTCCGGACAGGTTGCGGTCCCTTCCGCGAATGGCCGTGACGGAAAACAGATAGTGGCGGGACCGTTCTCCCTCCGGGATAACGATGATCCGCTGTTCATCGGGAACGTTGGGTTGCACCCCCGTTTCCACGGCCTTGTGTATCAAATCGCGGACATTCGGGTCCGGGAGAATATCCGCACACTGCAATGTGGCGTATTGTGTAAACTCCAAACCGAGTATCCGGCGCGCGGCGGGATTAATGCCGGTCACCTTGAGGCTGGTGTCGAAAACCACCAAACCGTCCTCAATGCTGGAAAGGATCGCCTCAGCCTTGTTCTTTTCCGTGATGATCTGTTCTATGTTCATCTCGTGGTAATGGCCGAGTTGTGCGGCCATCCGGTTGAATTCACCGGCCAGGCGGCCCAGTTCATCTTCGGTTTCCACGGGCACCTGTACGGCATAGTCTCCTGAGGAAATCTTCCGGGACGCTTCCATGAAGCGCCGGATCGGCCGTACGATCCGCTCCGCAAGAAACAGGCTGAAGATCAGGGCTACAATCAGTGCCGATGCAGCCACGAGCGCCGTGGACCAGATGGCGCGCCTGGCCACGCTGCCGGCCCGCACGCTGGCGGCATACATGGTCTCCTCGTTAAGATTGCGCAGGCCGATACACACCTCTCGCACTTTAACGAACAGGGGGTAGACCGTTTCCTGATAATAGGAGGAGTATAAAGTCGTTTTGGCTGTTGCACGCAAATCGGTCAACGCCGAAAATTGTCTCCGATAGATCGCATAGTCAGACTCTATGGATTGGACAAGTTCCGCCTCGCCCTGAATCGTGATGTTGTCCTTGGCGCGAGCCAACCATTCCAGAAAAACCGCCTCGTTTTCACGGAATTGGGCGATTCCTTTCTCTTCTGAACCCAGGAACACAATCAAAATGCCGCTGTCCTGACGCTCCAGGGCATCCACCATGTTCTCGGCGGCGATAATGCTCCGGTAGTTCTCGCTCAGGATGGCGTCCGTGGCCTTGCCCAGAGACACCAGGTTCGTAACGGCCCACGCGACCACCAGGCCCATGAGGGCAAAGGCGACGCCATATCCAATCAATATTTTCCTTTTCAATGTCATGGAACACCGTCCTCCATCATATTTGATCAGGCACCCAAACAAACAGAAACAGTGGTGCCATACTGTAAAATATGTATTCTCAACAAGTTATATGGCCTACAAAGGGAGCGGTCTTGAAACCCGAAAAGCCGGAACGGACGAGATCTTGCATTATGCAAGGTGCGTGAAAATGAAAAGCAAGATCAGATTCCGTAGGTTTTCCTCCTGCGCCAGAGCGTCGCCTGGTCGATGCCCAAAACATCCGCTGCTTCCTGAAGCGAAGCGGTGTTGGCCATGACCCTTCTGATGTGCAGCTCTTCAATGATGGACAAAGGCACCCTTTCGCCAATGGCGGGAGTGTCGTCAGCGGGAACCATATTGTCGGGAAGATCGTTTTTCCCGATCCATTCATCGCCGCCCAGGATTACGGCGCGTTCGATGGTGTTGCGAAGCTCTCGAACATTTCCGGGCCAGGCATAGCTCGTAAACGATTGCTCAGCCTCATTGGTGAAACCGAGGATCGATTTGTGGTTGGTTCGGCAAAAATAGACGAGAAAATCCATCGCAAGCGGCATAATATCTTCCGGCCGCTCTCTGAGCGGAGGAATGGTCAGGCTGATGACGTTGAGCCGGTAAAACAGGTCTTCCCGGAAATGGCCTTCGGCCACACGCTTTCCAAGGTCGGCATTGGTGGCCGCAATAATGCGCACGTCCGCCTTCCGGGGTGTTGCCTCTCCAAGACGTTCGTATTCTTTGTCCTGTATGAACCGCAGCAATTTGGCCTGTAATGAGACAGGCATGTCTCCGATTTCGTCCAGGAAGATCGTGCCCCCCTCGCAGGCCGCGATGCGCCCGGAATTATCCCGAACCGCCCCGGTAAACGCACCTTTAGCGTGTCCGAACAGCTCACTCTCAAGAAGGTCATGAGGCATTGCCGGACACGCCACCACCCCCATGGACCTGGCCGCTCTGGGACTCCAATGATGAATCGCTCTGGCAAAGACCGATTTTCCAGTGCCGCTTTCCCCTTGAAGCAACACAATCGCTTCCGAGGAAGCGGCCTTTCTTGTAGTCTCGATGACGCGTTGCATGGCGGCATTTTTGCTCTGGAGCCGCTCCTCCGGGCCCATCCGATGGATATCTCCCTTGAGCGTGACAATTTCGGTTTCCAGCTGTCGAATTTTGCCGATCCGGCGGGTGAGAAGCCGGACTTGATCCGGGGAAAAAGGTTTGTCGATGTAATCTGTGGCGCCACGCCGCATGGCCTCCACAGCGCTCTCTATGGTGCCATGCGCCGTAATGACCACGATCTTAGTCCAGGGCGAATCCGACAGCAGGACGGGAATCAATTCCATACCGTCTTCTTCGCCCAGCTTAAGGTCCACAAAGGCCAGGTCAAAAGAACGTCTTTTGGCTTCCTCGACAGCATCGGCGGGATTACTTACCGCAATCACGGTATGTCCCTCATCCGCCAGGCAGTAAGAAAGCGTCTTACGGATGTTGACCTCGTCATCCACAATGAGGATGTCCAGGGGGACAAGTTTATGTTCGCAATCGGTCATCTGCTTCACGATTTCTGAATTTTTCATACCCATTGAATGCATCCATCCGATTGTTCACTTCAACTCCTTGATTTCTTTTAGATCTTTCTCTTTTCCCAGAATAATGAGAATATCGCTGGCCTTGATGGTGAAATCGGCGCCGGGCACCATGACAAACCGTTCCGGGACCAGTTCCTTGACGGCGATGATATTGATCTCGTAGCGCTTGCGCAGGTCCAGCTCCTTGAGCGACTTACCGATGAAAGGCGGCGGCGGATCGATCTGAACGATGGTGTATTCTTCGGCCAAAGGCAAGAACTCCAGGATGTTGGGGGATGTCAGGCGCATGGCCAAGCGATGGGCCATATCCATGCCGGGCCGGATGATTTCCGTGGCTCCCAGTTGTTTGAGGATTTCCCCGTGATCGTCGTCCTCGGCCTTGGCGATGATACGGTTGATCCCCAAACGGCTGAGGTGAAAACAGATCAGGATGCTGGGTTTGATATTGGCTCCCGTACTCACGATGACGGCATCCAGTTCGTTGAGTCCCAATGACTTAAGCGCCTCAATGTGGGTAACATCCTGCACCACGGCGCTGGTGCAAAACGGTTCGATGGCCTGCACCCGATCCTTGTTGCGATCGATGGCGATGACCTCGTTTTTATTTTCATAAAGGGCCTTGGCCACGTAATAGCCGAAACTCCCGGCGCCGATAACGGCGAATCGTTTCATATTATCCTCTCGTAATCTGTTATCCGATCATCATGTTTTCCTCGGCGTATTGTATCCCCCTGGTCGAACCGCCCCCGGCGATAATATAGGTAAACGCCGGAACGCCCACCCGACCAATAATCATCAACCCGATGATCACAATTTTGCCGGGCAGCGTCAGCACAGGGGTGACGCCCATTGAGAGACCGACCGTTCCGAAGGCCGAGACCGTTTCAAAGAGAAAACTTAAAAATTGACGATTCCCCTGGACGCGCGCTCCGTGATCCGGATCGATGAACAGGATCGCAAAAACGGCGATACAGATGGCGGCCAGCGACAAAACCAGCACGGAAATGCTTTTGGTAACCGTATCGTCAGGAACGGTTTTACCGAAGAGGTTTACGCATTTATAGCGCATCAGGCGGCTCCATGAAAAGGCTGTCAGTACGGCGAAGGTCGTTGTCTTTATACCGCCGCCGCACGATCCCGGAGAGGCCCCCACCAGCATCAGAAACATCATGAACAGCAGGGTAGCCGTATTCAGAGAGGCGATGTCCAATGTGTTGAACCCGGCGGTGCGGCAGGTCACCGATTGAAAACCCGCCGCCAGCACCCCTCGACCCCACCCCATCGAGGGAGCCAGCATTCGCTCGGATACCAGGATCACTAGCATACCGGCCAAAATCAGGCCGAGGGTCATTGCAATCACGCTTTTGGTTTGGATCGATACTTTACCTTTTTCCCGGAAAACGGCACGGCGATAGAGTTCATAGACCACCGGAAACCCAAGGCCGCCCAGAATGATCAGCCCGCACACGGTGACGTTTAAAACCACGGACGACCGGCCGTCCATGAGGCTGTTGCTGAAAAGCGAAAAACCGGCATTGCAAAAGGCGGAAACGGAATGAAAAACCGCCTGGTACAGCGCCTCGCCAAACGGGTAGATGGATCGCCAGTAAAAAAAAAGGATCACGATGCCCACGGCCTCGATGGCAAAGGTAAAAAAAACCACCGAGCGGATCAGATAATAAATATCCTCCCGCGGTGTATGAGAAAAGACCTCCTGCATGGCCATGCGCTGTTGAAAAACCACCCTTTTGCCGATGACCTGGAACAGCACCACGGAAATCGTCATGATCCCCAATCCGCCGATCTGGATCAAAAAAAGAATCACGCCCTGGCCGAACGCGCTGAAATAGGTGCCGGTATCCACGACGATCAGTCCGGTAACACACACCGCGGATGTGGCCGTGAACAGGGCGTCGATCAACCCGATATCGCCGCTTATCGTGGCAGGCGGCAGCATCAGCGCGATCGCTCCGATGGCAATCGCCGCCAGATAGCTCATCAGGAGCAGGTTGGTGGGGTGCGCGCGGTGCGCGCGTCTCTGAATCCAGGAGAGCATTTCGTTACAATCTCCACATATTTTCTTTGCGGTTCGGACGTCATTGATTCGTCGGTTGTTATTATCTCTTGCAATGACGAAACACGAATAAAATATATCAGAGGAAGATCAATTGTCAAACGGAGTTTCCACAACCGGCGGCGGTACGGTTACTTCAATGCCTTGATCCGTCGAATATCATCGGATTTGCCCAGAATGATCAGGATATCGCTGTCCTTTATCACAAAACTCGCCGGCGGAACCAGGACGAAATTCTCCGGAACCAGTTCCTTGATGGCGATGATGTGCACATTGTACTTGGCTCTGAGATTCAGTTGCTTCAGGCTTTTCCCGATGAACTCGCCCGGCGGGCCCACCTGGATGAGATCAAACTCATCCGCCAGCGGAATGAAGTCCAGCACGTTGGGCCGGGATAAGCCCCGGGAAATACGCAGGGCCATATCCCGTTCCGGATGGATGATCTCGGTGGCCCCCACCCGTTTGAGGATTTTTCCATGGTCATTATCCAGAGCTTTGGCCAAAATTTTCCTGACTCCGATTTCATGAAGGTGCAGGCATATCAGGATGCTGGTGCTGATCTTGGTGCCGGTGGAAACGATCACCCCGTCCATGTTTTCCAGACCCAGGGATTTTAAAGCTTCCTTGTCCGTGGCATCGAGCACGACGGCCTCCGTGGAATAGGGATCGACGGCCTGAACCCTGGCTTTGTCCGTGTCGATTGCAACAACCTCATTTCCGTCTTCAAATAAAGCCCTGGCCGCATGAAAGCCAAAATTGCCAAGTCCTATAACTGCAAAGTGTTTCATATATATTCTCCGTTTGTCTATCCGATCATCAGATTCTCTTCGGAGTATTCGATTCCGTTGGCAGTACCGGTTCCGACAATGATGTATGAAAAGGTCAGCACCCCCACCCGGCCGAGGATCATCATCAAAATAATCATGCACTTGCCCCACGTGTTGAGTTCTGGGGTTATTCCCATTGATAGCCCCACGGTCCCGAATGCCGATACCGTCTCAAAGAGATACTCAAGAAAATACCTTCGCGGGTCGGCCACCTCGTGACCACCAACCGAGTCGCCTATGAGGATAAAAAACAAGATCACACTGATAATCCCTATGGCAACGAGAATCAGCGATACGCTGCGGGTCACGGTCTCCGTGGGGACACTCTTTTTGAACATATTGACCCGTCGCCTTCTCCGTACCCGACTTACGGTGAATGCCGTTAAAAGCGCCAGCGTTGTTGTTTTTACGCCACCTCCGCAGGAGCCTGGTGACGCTCCGAAAAACATAAGGAAGATCATCATAGCGAGGGTGGCGTCTTTCAGCGAACCGATATCCACCGTGTTGAACCCGGCGGTGCGACACGTTATGGATTGAAACAGCGAAGCCAGGATATGATGCAAAAGTGACTGCGCATTCCCCAGAGCCTGTCTCTCCAAAAATGCAAACATCAAAGCTCCGGAGACGATCAGGACTAGGGTGGTCATCAAAACCGTTTTGGTCTGTATCGACAGGCGAACCCTTTTTTCTTTTCGTCTCTCAAACCAGGATTGAAGGTCGTAGAGCACCGGAAACCCGATGCCCCCTGCCACGATTAAGCTGCATACGGTAGTGTTGACGAGGAGGTTGTCGCTGTAGCGCACCATGCTGTCGGAGAACAGGGCAAACCCGGCATTGCAAAACGCCGAAACCGAGTGAAAGACCGCCGTATAGACGGCACGCAAAAAGGGGAGTTCCCGGCTCCAGTGGATGGTCAGCAAAACGGCCCCGATGACTTCCGCACCGAGCGTGAACAGGACAATGCTTTTTACGAGGCCGAAGATATCCTCCCGCGGCGTATGGGCGAACAGGTCCTGCATAACCATTCGATGTCGAAAAGAGACATTTCGGCCGATCCATCGGAAGAGAGCTACGGAAATGGTCATCACACCAAGTCCGCCGATTTGGATAAGCAAAAGAATCATGCACTGGCCGAATGTGGTGAAATAGCTCCCCGTATCCACCACCACCAAGCCGGTGACGCACACGGCGGACGTGGCCGTGAACAGCGCATCCACCCAGGGGAGGTAATAACCGGTTTTGGTGGAAATCGGGAGTTTGAGCATGAGCGTCCCGGCGGTTATGGCCAGGAGAAAACTGGCCAATACGAAGGTCGCCGGGTGCGCCTTGAGTATTTTCGTCCGAAGCGTCATGGTTTGAGCCTTGGATTGAGATAGTATTCGCAGTGAAAATGGCCTTCGGTCTCGCAGATCTCGTGGAGCCGGCGGCCGCCGAGAACCATCCGATTCAGGTATGCCCCGCACATCGTCATTTCCTGGCGGGAGCTGATCTTACTGTAATTTAGAAAAGGACATAAAATTTCCAGATGTCTTTGCAACCGATCATCCGGTCCCAATCCATCGATGATTTCCCGCATCCGGATTGAATCTAATTTGTCATCACCGATATACCGGACATAATCGATTTTTGCCTGATTCAGATTTTCAATCAGTATGCGGTGCCTTGAATGGAGCAGCGCCAGTAAAAGACACCTTCGGGTATGGCTGTTTCGCTTGATCGCGGCACTCAGTTCCACGAGGGCTTCCCGCTCTCGAATAGGCATTTCCCCAAAACGAATCACAATGATCCCGGGCTTTTTGTCAATAACCTTTTCCAGACATTGAATCGGGCTGGAAGCCCATTCCTCCTCTGGTGACGACAGCTCGCCGACGTTGCCGATAGTGTCGCACAACAAGAACCGAAGAGTTTGCGCCGAACGCTTATCAATCGAAGTTATTTCTTCATTCATCATTTCAAATCCCCTTACGTGACCGCGTTTTCATCAATCTGCTATCCTTGCCAAGCTTGAGCAGACTGACGATCACCACGATGAATTCCAGCCGCCCGAGGAACATGGCGAGGGTCTCCGCCCACAGGACGGCATCGGGCATTTGGGCGGAGGTCACCCCCACCGAGAGCCCAACCGTTCCGATGGCGGAGGCAAATTCAAAAAGAGCGTCGCCAAGGCTGTAGCCGCAGGTGCACAGGATCATAACCCCGAGCATGTAGGTTACCAGGTACAAGAAGACAAAAACCGCCACCTGGCGCACCCTGGCGTCATCCACAAAGACACGGTGACTGCCTTCCCAGATCGGACGTTCCATAACCGCTGTTCGAGGCATAAGGGAACGCCTGATGTCCCAAAAAAGCAGCCTCCACAGCAGATAGACCCGGAACTGCTTAATACCGCCGGCAGTGGAGCATGTCCCACCGCCGATCAGCATTAAAACAATCAGCAGAAATATCCCGAAAGCATTCCAGTTACCGTAACCAACGGTAGAAAAACCTGTGGTGGTAATTGCCGATACCGTTTCGAAAACCGCAACTCTTAATGATTTCCCGAGTTGCGGATAGAGTGCCTGGCATGTAAAAATGAACGTTGCTGCCGTCGACATAGGAATGAGCAACGCCAACAGGCGGAACTCGCCATTTTTTGCAACGATGCGAAGCTTGCCGCGCCATAAAAACCACGCGGTAACGAAGCTGAGGTTTCCGAGCAGCATGAGCGGTAGGGTCACCGCTTCGATGGCCAGAGAATCCCAATACCCGATACTCTCAGCGCGTGTTGAAAACCCTCCCGTAGATACCGCGGCGAAGGCGTGGTTCACCGCGTCGAAAGGTGACATGCCCGCTATCCAGTAAGCAAAAGCTCCGGCGACGGCATAGCAGGTATAGATGATCAGAACCAAACGGGCTGACTGACGAACTTGCGGGACGAGCTGATCGTTACGCCCCTCGGCGCTCGAGACGCCGATGCCTGTAGACCCCACAATGGCCGACATCATGATGATGGCCAGCCCCGCTCCGCCGGCCAGTTGGATGACGCTGCGCCAAAACAGAATCATCCGACCGGCGCGGGTCACGTCCACAACCGAGAGCCCGGTGGTGGTCCATCCGCTCACCGACTCAAAAAGGGATTTGGAAAACGGAAGCCCCAAAACCGATACGAAAGGCCATGCGGAAAAGAAAATGACCACGATCCAGCTCATGAGAATGATAATGCCGCCCTCCTGAATCGAGAGGGTGATGTTGGATGCGGAACGGAACAGTCTCCACAAGGCAACCCCAAAAAGGGCAAGACAGCCCGCGGGAAGGCCGAACGCCAATGCTTGTGCGGCTTCCTCCGGATGTGTGATGAGGACGAGGAGCGGCGTTAACATCACTACGCCGGACAGAAAGAGGATCATTCCGACGGAGGAAAGGATCGCGGTATAACGTTGTCTGAGATACTCCTGTTCGCGCAAGGCCCGGTTCCTCTATTTTCGCTCACCCGTGAACGCCTTCAGCATGGGGCCATGGTTTTCCGGCAAGGTGATCAACACCACCCGGTCGCCAGCGAGCAAATTATTGGCGCCCCGGGGAACGATCGGATGGTTGTCCCGGATCACGACCGCTACCAGGGAATTCTCGGGCAGAACGATCTCCTTAAGGAGTTTGCCCGCCACCGGGGAATCGGCGTCGAGCACTATCTCCGTCACATTGACCCTTCCTTCGCCGACCGGCAGCAGATTGATGATCTGTTCCAGGGATGCCCGCTGTTCGATCAGGCTGCCTACAATGTGTGTTGTGGAGAAGGCGGAAACGCCTAGTTTTTCGAAAATCTCGGCATTATCCGGATCATTGGCCAAAGCAATGGCCCGGGGCACACCGAACTGAATTGAGGCTATCTGACAGATAATCAAATTGTCCTGGTCGTTTGGAGTGATGGCGAGCACCACATCCGCGCTCATCGCGCCGGCTTCTTTGAGAATCACGGTATCGCTTCCGTCACCGCAAACCACTGTTGCGGACAGTTGTCGGGCCAATTGAACACATTCTGATTTATCCCGATTGACGATGATGACCTCATATCCCTTGGCGACAAAATTTCGGCAAAGAAAATAGAGCGTTTGGCCGCCACCGACAATGAGCACCTTCATGGTTGTGTTTCTCCTTGCTCGGCGCCTCCGTTACTTACTGCCCGGAGGAACATGTCCGCAGCAACGGATGTCGGGCAAATGGTTTCGATGCCCATTTGAGCGTAAACTTCCTCCCTTTTGGGATCGAACACCCTGGCCAGCACATGGGAAACACTGAAAATCTTTAGGGCCACCTGAGCCACCATCAGATTGACGTTATCCTCGTGCGTCGTGGCGATAAAGATATCCGCATTCGTCAGCTTGGCCTCCCTGAGCACCACTATTTGGGTGGCATCTCCACCAACACGAAAGCCGCTGAAATCGGGTGACAGGTTGTTGAATGTATCCTCATCCGTATCGATCACCACCACAGAATTGCCCTCGCGACTGAGCTGGTTGGCCAGAAAAGAGCCCAGTCGTCCGCATCCAACGATGACTATGAATCGGTTATTTTTCATTCTGGTCCTCGTTGCCAATACCTTCCTTCATGTTGGCATCCCCATTATTCGGTCCGAGATCAATCTTGCCGAATTTATGCCAGGATGTGGTCCGATCCAGGTTTTCCCAGGCCGGTTTGAACGTGGGATCAATGTCCAGCGCCGCACGATAAAACTTCTGGGCTTCCAACCAGTCGCCCTTGATTTCAAGCAGCGCTCCTAAAAGGTTATATGCTTCCGGCTGGGCCGGATCTGAAGCGATGGCCTTTCGGACTGTGTCGCGCGCAACCCCAAACTTTCGATCCGAAATTCGACGCTTGGCCAGCTCGATCAACGATCGGTAATCGACCGCATTCTCCTCATCAAGCGCCTCACGCTCCAGCACCTGAGTCGTCAATTCTCGAATTTCCACTGGGCTGAAGGGCTTTTGAATGAAGTCCACCGCGCCGAGCTTCATGGCCTCAACGGCGGATTCGATGGTGCCGTGGGCAGTGATAATGATCACTCGGATTTTTGGCCAGCCATCCTTGATCTGACGCAGCACCTCCATTCCGTCCATCCCTGGCATTTTCAGGTCCAAAAACACAAGTCCGAATGGACCCTTTCGAAGCTTTTGCAGGGCCTCTTCGCCATTCACGGCCGTCTGGACCGGAATTTCCAGGGACTCCAATGACTGTGACAGCGTCAGACGGATGTTCTTTTCGTCGTCCACGACCAAGATCGGTTTCTTTTCCATGGGTTCCTCCTATTGGGCCGTCTGCTTGTTCGGTTCCGCACGCAGACAGATCGACAGGATGATGAAAATGACGTTGGTACCGCCTTGGCCGGAAGAGGATTCCATCCGGATCGCGTCTCTATGCGGGCAAAGCCACACCCCATATCCAATCATTATTTTCTCTTTCAACGTCATAGAACATCGTCCTCCATTCAATTACAGCAAGCACCAATGCAAACAGCAATAGTCGTGCCATACTATAAAATACGTATTTTCAATAAGTTATATGACTTGCAGAGGAGGACAACCTTGAAACCTGAAAGGTCGGAACGGGCGCGACCTTGCATAATGCAAGGCACGTCAGGATGAAAAGCAATTTCAGATTATGCATCAGTTAGTGCAATTCGCTACACGGTGTGTGTCGAATAGTATGTATTTATATCGCCTGTACCTCGCTCAAAACAATAACATCCAATTCGACAACTCGTTTAATATCTGTATCATTTGTCAGGAAAGAATCACATTGGGCAGTTAATGCAGTAGCAAGCTGTAACGCATCTGCCAGGCACAAATTATAATTTGCACGGAGTTTTGCTGCTTTTTGTGAAATAATATGATCAATGGGCTTAAAAACGGTATTTTGACCATATACAATCAGATCAATAAAGTCTTGCTGTAACTGTTTTAGATCTCGGCGATACGGATGGACAAGACTTTCGGATAAAGTTACCGGAGAGGTTATGGCGGTAATTCGGCAGTCATCAATCCAATCAAACACTGTCCGAACAGCGTTGATATAACGTTCATTTTTTTCAACATAATAAATTACCGGTGCGGTATCCAAAAAGAGGATCTTTGTATTTTCCAATCTTTCTGCAACGCTTTTCGAAGGCTCTATTTCCATTACCGCCCCCTTTGGGTGCTGGATTCATGCCGTGTCCGCGTTACCCAGGCCTGTGCATCTTCACCTACGAGCGGATACGGTGCAGCACCGCATATTTCACTCCATTTGCGATGCCGGCCGGATACGGCATGATCCTTCCGTATTTTTCCAACCAAATGAGCGACCAATTCCAAATTTTCTTCAGTGCTGAGAGTTTCGGTTTTTTCCATCAATTCTTTCAGCGTTTGGGTAGCCATGATAAAATCTCCTTTTGAGGATGAAATATAGGCTTATTTCTTTATTTCGCAATTAAAGTCAGAACTTATAAATTAATATATACGTTTGATCGGTTGGGGTCAATAATTTGGCTTAGCAATGAAATATTAAAACTCGGACAATGAAACCGTGACAGCGGAAATTTCTCTCTTAATATGTTCAGGATCTCATATTTTCCAGACAGTGTCGGGAATTTTGGCATTTTCTCATCCCTTCGAATATGAATATGTAACAGATTTATTCGCTCACAAAATCGACATCACGTTCAACAATGGAAATCTTGTTACCTCCAATTGAAGTCAAACCGACCGTTAGGAGCAAGAAACTTATGGTTCATTCTTCATTCTGGAATGTAGAATGGATGAAGAAGAAAATTTTTATACTTTATCAAATAAAATTAAGAAAGTCTAAAGCGGTCCAGCACCTCTTTTCGCTTGCGCCAATCCGGTTGGAAACGGGTCAGAAGTGAATAGAAAGCCTTTGAATGGTTGTTATGTTTTAAATGACATAGCTCATGCATAATCACATATTCAATGCAATGCACGGGCACTTGAACCAGGTTTATATTGAGCGTGATTCGACCGTTGCTGCTGCAACTTCCCCATCGTTTGCGCATTTTACGAATTACCAACAATGGTTCCGGCACACCGTGGCGCGACGCAACAATATAAGATTTTTCTAAATACCGGGCCAAGATATCTCGTGCGCGTTTTCGATACCATTGGTCTATGTCCTTTTTAATGCTCTGAATATCATTTTTATTTTCGACCCATAACCAAAGATAACGCCCCAGCAGTTTGGGCGGCTGTCTTGAACCTTTCATAACTTTCAGGCGATATTGTCTGCCCAGATAAATGAGGGTTTCTCCGCTGATGTATCGCCTTGGTGCCGGCAAGGGGTGATAGGTTTCCAGCTTATCGAGTGTCCGTGCGATCCAGGGAGCCTTTTTCTTCACACATTGATGAATCTGATCATCATTGGCGGTCCTGGGCACAAATACATCCACGGTCAGTTCCGGAGACACAACGATGCGCAGCCGTTTGCGGTCGGCGCGGTGTAATCGATACGGTATTTGTCGAGACCCGAACTCCAAGATATGTTTTTCAGCCTTTATCTTCATTGGCAATCGCCACTTCTATGCAACGGTCAATGATGGTATCGTGGTCATCCAGTGAAAGATCAAGGCCATGATGTTCAACAACTTCAAAAATGATATCATCGATCTCGCCCCGCATTTTGTTGATGGCATCATGATTGGTACGCCAGTCGCGAATTTTGTAGGAAGATATTCGTTCCGATACCTGAAGCGCAATATCGGTTCCGGGCCGATCTTGTAACTCGCCGTATTTGGCCAGGGTCTCGGAAACACATCCAAAATAACGACGCGCCATATCCTTTCCCATAAGTTCCGCAGGAATATCATCGTCCGTGTGTGTAACCACCTTGGTCGAAATGTCCTTAATCTTTTCAAGAGCTTCCAGGGCTTGAAGCCTTCCGGCATGGTAGGCTTGGATGACGTCTTCTAAGAGTTTGGAAAATTTTTTATAAAAAGCAGGGTCTTTGGCAATTTCCTGCTCGATCACATGCCGGGTTGCGGAAGCAATTTTGTCCGCCTTGGCCCCTACGCTCACCCCGTTATCTTCGAGCACCTGCTGTCGTTCCCTGGCATTCAGAAGATTGATTGGTTTACAGAGTTGCTCAACTTCTCCGGCACCAACATGCGTATCGATCAGCTTTTTGATTTTGGGCTCATATTCCGAGAAATTAATCGTCTCCTGATAGCGTTGGGTAACAGCTGCCCTTAAATTCTGGAAAAACTTAAGATCCGCCTTGTATCTATTGATGGTTTTCGGCAGGGTAGTTTCCAGGAAGCCGGCGGACGATAGGGCAAGAGCCAGCGTGCGTGCGAACAGACTGAATCGCTCATAAAACTTGTTGCGCAGGTCAGCATCGCGCAGATGCACTTCATAGACTCCCGGGTCACTGGAGCCTTTTACTTCCCCGAACAGCTCCCATAGGTTCGAATTCAGTTGCGGCAGCTCTGCGGTCTTATCGGCAATGTAGGTAACCGTGTCTTCCAAATCCGACCGGTCATAATCGGCAAGAAGGCTATAAAAATCGATGGCTTGATCCAGCTCTTCAATAACTCCGCTGTAATCAAGAATCAGCCCGTATTCCTTGCCTTCATAAAGTCGGTTGACCCGGGCAATGGCCTGAAGCAGGGTGTGCTCTTTTAACTTGCGGGCCAGATACAGCACCGTATTGGCCGGAGCATCAAAGCCGGTGATGAGTTTATCGACAACGATGATGATTTCCGGCCTTTCACCGTGTTTGAAGGCGTTGATGATCTGTTTGTTGTAATTTTTTTCAGAGCCATACCGATCCATCATCATTTGCCAAAAGCTGCTTTCTGTTTCAGACGGCCCAACGTCCTTATCTTCACCTTCACGCGCAGTGGGTGCAGAAATCAAAACCTCGGTGGAAACCATTCCGAATTCGTCCATGAACTGCTTGTATTTGAGCGCTGTCTCCTTCCCGGGTGTAACCAGTTGTCCTTTAAGTCCGGTTCCCTGATAGGCCATGGCATAATGCAGACTCACGTCCCAGGCAATCATGCGAACTTTCCGGGTGGCCTTGTTGAGCTGGCGCTCGGTGGAAAACTTTCGTTTCAGGTCGGCTTTCTGGTCTTTGGTCAGTCCTGATGTGAGCTTTTCAAACCAGCCGTCAATAGCGGCTTTTTCCACCGCCTGGGGCACATACCGGCCCTCGTAAAGCAGCGGTACCACAGCCTTGTCCTTCACGGCGCGCTCAATGGTATAGGCCGGACGGAAAAGATCTCCGAATTGGGCAAAGGTGTTCTTTTTGACGCATTTGGCCAGGGGCGTTCCGGTAAACGCAATAAAACAAGCACCTTTGAGCGCCAGGCGCATACGAGCGTGCTGTTCCTGGTACTGGCTTCGGTGCCCCTCATCCACCAGAACGAAGGTGTTGCGGTCCGCCTGAATCATTTTTCTGTTGGCAACAGCGGTGGCAAATTTATGAATCAGTGTGGTCACCACGTGAGTGCGGTGGTCCAGCAGCAGATCCACAAGATGTTTGCCGGTGTTGGCCTGTTCCGGTTCGAGCCCGCAAGCACGAAAGGTTCCGCAAATCTGATCGTCCAGATCGATCCGGTCGGTAACCAGAATAACCTTGGGATTGATAATGTTCGTGCGCAAGGCCAGTGATTTTGCCAGCATGACCATGGTCAGGGATTTACCACTGCCCTGGGTATGCCAGACCACGCCGCCCAATCGCGGTTCATTGGCAGCCGCGCTCATAACGCGATCCATAATATCATGTACGGTAAAATACTGCTGATACCGGGCTATTTTTTTTATGCCGCCGTCATACAGGATAAACTTATAAGCCAGTTCAAGCAAGCGTCCCGGGCGGCACAGAGAATAAAGCGCCCGGTCCTGCTCGTAGATCTCCCGGCCCTGGTCGAGGACGGAGAGGTATTTTTTACGCACATCCGCAAAAGGCTCGGAGAGCAATTTGTCGATTTTTTCTTTCGTAAGCAGCGTTTTGATCAGTTGCATAATGGTTGTGTCGAGGTCCGCTTCTCTCCACTTTGTCCAGAACCGGCGCGAGGTCCCCGTGGTTCCGTAGCGGGCCTTATCGCGGGCCAGAGCCAGCAGCAGTTGACTGTAGAGAAAAAGCTGAGGGATTCCGTCCTTGGCCTGATAGGAATCCAGCTGTTCGATGGCAAGATCGATGGGCTGTTTTTTGGTTTGGGTATATGCGGACCGCTTGCATTCGACCACAACCAGGGGAATACCGTTTACAAACAACACAATATCGGGCACATAATGCTTTTGGAATCCGATGCGCTCGACCTTGTATTCCGCGGTGCAGTGATAGAGATTGTTTTCCGGGGTCTTCCAGTCGATAAAATCGATGGTAAAACTCTTGGTGTCTCCTTCCACGGTCTGGGGCACACTGGTTCCGAGACACAGCAGGTCATAGGCCTGTTCATTCTGATGCATTGCGCCCGTGGCCCGGAATCCTTTGAGCGCCTGGACCGCGTTTTGGATGGCATTTTCCGTGAACGGGTTTATTGCGCCCTTAAACTCGTATCGGCAATGCCTGCGAATGTGATCGACCAGAATCGGTTCCAGGATCGTGGACCCCAGCCGTCCGCCCCGGAGCTGAACAGTCTCTTCAGGCGTCAAATACTGCCACCCAAGCTGCATCAACAAATGCAGTGCTGGCAGCTGCGATTGAACCTTTTCCAAATAGCTCGGCAGCTCATAATCAGGTTTTCCAAATGGGGCTTGTTCTTCCATAGGCTTTTCCTATGTTTTTACAAGAATTTCTCCTGTCAGCAACTTTTGCATCAGGCCGCGTTTTTGTTGCTCAAGAGCTTTTAGATAGTCATCGCAGAGTCTCAGTTCGTTGTCCGCTGCTGATAGAATTTTGCCTAATTCTCTTTGTTGATCTTTAGCAGGAACATAGACTTTCAATTTTAAAAAGTCTTTCTGGTTCATTACTCGGTTTCTACCTGCTCCTCCAGGTGAGATTAGACCAAGATCCCAAACAAACCTTTTTGTCAGAAAAAGGCTTCGAAAAAAATCAATATCTGCTTCTTTTTCTCTAAACCGATACGTAGGGAATCTATGAGATACTAGCCCGCCTTTGTCTCTTTCAGTAGCTATTGCGATAGCTCCCTCCCATGCAAAAGTAATATTTACAACGATATCTTGGGAATCAAGCCGATAAAGAGTTTCCATCATGACCTTTTCAGGCTGCTCAACAATCTTTTGAAAAGTACCTTTTCCATGACTACGAATTCCAATCGACAGGTATGGTTGTTTCGGTTTAGGTACTGGACGTGATACTGGTTCAATTAGCTCTCCAAGAGGCCTAATGCGCCAATCGTTCCCACCATTATTATCCTTAAATTGCTTCTTGCCCGTAAGCAGTTGCTGCATAAGGGCTTTCTTGTGGCGCTTTTTGCCATCGATAAGCTTGCGCATCTGCTCAATAGCTTTATCCCATGTGGAAAGGATTTCGGCTATTTTTTTTTTGTTCAAACAATGGCGGGGTCGCTATCCTCAGTCTTTCTACATCAGAATTGTTTAAGGCTGGATATCCACTACCAACTAAACATCCATAGAAATATTGTGAAGTATAGGGGGAATAAAGACTATAATATATAAAGCGACCATCGATTTCGTTTCTTGCTCGTAAAACGGCAAAACCTGTTGAACAAACGAGATGCGTTTCATCAAAATCAATGTATGCAAAACCCTTAAGATAGGGCCTGACGGTGGCAAGTAAAACATCACCGGTGTTTACTACTCTTCGAGCTCGGCTGGGTGCATCAACGAATAAAACTTTTTGAGAAGGTAACTTAAGAACTCCCTCCTTAACAGAACTCAAATCTAAGTAATAAAAAGAGTAATGCTCTGGAGTACGCTCATTTAGACAATCCGGGTTAATCATCGTCAGGTTTTTTAATTCTTCAACATTCCATTCGATCGGAATCCATCCTACCTTCGTCTTTTTATACCCCGGCCTGTTCTCGTTGCGATCTTTCAAACGTTCACCTTAAAATTTGCTGGACGGCATTTGAATACACGCTATAAACATGCCGTTCTCTGCCAGTGGCAGGAAGCCTGCAAAGGCTTCCGCTGGGCCCGCCTGGCAAATCAGTGGTTTTTTTATTTCGAAAAACACAATACAAATTTCCTTATTGTGTTTTTGGGCGATTAACACACAATAAAAGATATATATTCCATTTCCAACCATGTTCTATCTTCAGATTAATTGTGACGACAGTGTTGACACAATCTTTTTTCCCTATAAAGACTTCCGTGAATTTTAGCGCATAGCGAACGTTTTTAGCAGAAAATCCTCCTTAATATTCATGAAGCAGTCTCGACAGTGTAGAGACAATTCCCTGCTTGCGAAAAGAAACTGCAACTTGTTCAAAATTTCATCCGGCTTGATGCATTTTTTATTTCAAAACACAATATAATATTTTTTATTGTGTTTTTATGGCTAAAAACACAATAAAAAATATTATATTTCATTTTTTTCACTGAAAATGTCTATATATTGTTTAAAAAGAAAAATTCTGTTGCGTTGATAGCCCGTAATTTCTTTTAGAATATCCATTTCGCCCAATGCCTGTACCAGGTTGTTGGCCGCATGATATTGCAATTCCAACAGATCAACGACTTGATTGACGGTAACTGCCGGGCGTTTAAATAAATGCATCATCAGTTTACGCCCGTTTTCTGCGCGGCGGCCCAATGTTACCACCTTCCGTTCCAGCTCCTGACGCAAGGACAGAATGTTTTGGAATGTCTTTTTACCGCTCTCAGCAGTCTCAACAACCGCCTGAAGAAAGAAGCGACACCAATGCCCGAGATCATTTGATTCGCGTACTCTTGAAAGGGCGTCATAGTAAGCGGTACGATGCTTTTCCAGATGGGCCGACAGATAAAGCGAAGGCTTGGCCAAGAGACCGTGGCTGACCAAATACAGAGTAATTAATAAACGTCCAATTCTTCCGTTGCCGTCTAAAAAAGGATGAATGGTTTCAAACTGATAGTGGCTTAGGGCAATACGGATCAGGTGCGGCACCTGGATTTTCTCGTTATGCCAGAATTCTTCAAGATCACCTAGCAGCTCCGGCAGATCATTATGGATCGGCGGAATAAAAACCGCGTCCGCAAGGGAGGCACCGCCGATCCAATTTTGGCTGCGACGGAATTCACCGAGGGTTTTGTGCTTTCCCCGAACCCCTTCCATGAGGATAGCATGGGTTTGACACAATAGACGCAGTGAAAGAGGCAGTTTTTTGAGTTCCTCAATGGCTGTGTTCATGGCACGGACGTAATTTTGCACCTCGCGCCAGTCATCCCGGCGTTCGGGTAAAATCTCATTTTCATCAAGGACGATTTCATCCATTTCCGTCTTTGTTCCCTCAATGCGGCTTGAGGTGTTCGCCTCTTTCATGATGTGCATAAAAATAAACAAATCCACATCCGGGACAATCAGGGTAAACACATTCAGTTCCCCCAAAGCTTTCGTAGCCTTTTCCAGCAACACATTGATACGAGGGTCATCCCATGACCATTCATGGTTGATCTT
Organism: uncultured Desulfobacteraceae bacterium; assembly: GCA_964410925.1. GTDB lineage: Bacteria > Desulfobacterota > Desulfobacteria > Desulfobacterales > UBA11574 > S5133MH16. The sequence goes on along the minus strand of CAYPIW010000136.1, from coordinate 289 downwards.
CGCAGGCAAAAAATCCTTGTATTGATATTGCTGCCGGTGGATACCGGACCGGAACTCCTCAAATTTCATTTTACCACCTGTATCATTTGCGCTTTAATATATATATGTTTAGAATCCAAATTCTTTCAAGTAGTTATTCATTTTTTTCTGGGTTTCAGCCAGCTCGGCTTCGATCTGCTCGATCTCCTGCTGAACACCCGCGATATCGATCTCTTCTTCCGGTTCAAATGTATCCACATATCGCGGGATGTTGAGATTGAATTCATTTTCCTCAATCTCGGCGTAACTT
>CAYPIW010000135.1:0-9559 GCA_964410925.1 uncultured Desulfobacteraceae bacterium | reverse complement strand
AAATAATAACAACATTATTAACCGTTGTCAATTACTCCAACAATTGAAAATATAGGTGGTGATCATAAAGCCGAACATTGTTAATAGACGTAAAATTTTACGTGATATAGAATCATATATCTGGAAAATGATTCCATGTATTTGAATATTAATTCAAGTTAGTTCGCTTCGCTCACAATTGGCCTCTGGCCCCGCTTCCAGCCCGTAGGGCTGACAGGCCGGAGGGTAGGGCCTGCGCCCCGGAGGGAATGATGGAACAATGGAATACTGGCCTCCGGCTTCGCTTCTCTCCGAGGCGTAGGATCGTAACTCTACGAGCCGGAGGCCGCGACGTCGTATTTTACGCTTTGAGAAGTTCTTTGACATCAAAAAAGGACAACCGTTCGTTTGGGAATGTTTACCCCATGAAACCTTTCTTTCTTTTGTTTTACCGGAGCCATGGTTTGTCATTAGATAAGGACCAGCGTTTACCAACGGCCTTGATTTAACCTTCCTTCCTCATTGGGTTGCCTGACGAGTTGCGCCGATCCGGGGATTTTTCGGCTATGCTTTTTGTTTATATCCGCATTCTTTGGTACGACAGGAAAGAAAAGTGCCTTGTTTTTTGGTGGTTTTTTCAAGCAAAAACTTTGCGCCGCACTTGGGGCATTCTTTAGGCACAGGCTTGTCCCATACCGCAAAAGTGCAGGCGGGAAAATTGCTGCAGCCGTAAAACACTTTACCCCGTTTGGATTTGCGCTCTACAAGAGTGCCGCCGCAGTCTTTCTCAGGACAAGTGACGCCCGTTGACCGCCCGCCGTTGTCAGAGACAACCGAATGAGTGTTTTTACAATCCGGGTAACCGCTGCAAGCATAAAACGTACCGTATTTTCCCTGTTTGATGAGCATGGGTTTTCCGCATTTTTCGCAGGCTCTGTCGGAAGTTTCGTCGGACGACGGCTCAACAGGATGTATGGCTCCTTTTTCATCCCGGGCGTAGTTTCGGGTATACGTACATTCCGGATAGTTACTGCAGCCCAGAAAATGTCCGTTTTTGCCAACCCTGATCGTCAGTGTAGCATTACATTTGGGACAAACCAGATCCGTTGGCATACCCACGGCCTTTAAACTGAGCATGTCTTTTGAAGCGGTCTCGAGTGCATTTTTAAAAGCGTCGTAAAAACGTGTTAATATTTCTAGCGAATTAATCTCCGAAGCTTCGACCCGGTCCAGGCTATCCTCCATTTTGGCGGTAAATTCCACATCAAATACTTCGGGGAAGCTTTGCACCAGCAAGTCGTTTACGATAAATCCAAGCTCGCTGGGTTTGAAATAATTTTTAACCATATCCACGTATCCCTTTTCTCTGATGGTGGTGAGAATGGCTGAATACGTGCTGGGACGGCCGATTCCGTTTTCTTCAAGCTCTTTAACCAAAGATGCCTCCGAGAACCTCGGGGGCGGCAGGGTAAAATGTTGTTTGGGCTCTAATTTGTTGAGTTTCAAAACCATGCCCCCCTCAAGTTCGGGAAGATCATCTTTTGTCTGCCGGCTTTTGCTTTCGATCTCTTCATCCACAGACATATAAAGGACCATGAAACCCGGGAACTTAACCGTTGATCCGCTCGCTGTAAACTTGTAGTCGCCGGCTGTTATGGATACGGAAGTCTGATTGATCAGCGCCGGATTCATCTGGGATGCAACAAAGCGTTCCCAGATAAGCCGGTATAAGGCAAGCTGATCTTCGGATAGATACGGGGTTATTTTTTCAGGGGTATTAAAAACCGATGTGGGTCGTATGGCTTCATGGGCATCTTGAGCTTTTTTCCGGTTTTTGAAAAATCTGGGCTTATCCGGCGCATAGTTTTCTCCGAATTTTTTCCGAATAAGTTCTAAAGCCTCATCAGCGGCTTCCTTTGCAATGCGCGTGGAATCGGTACGCATGTATGTGATAAGGCCTTCGGGTTCACCGGGTCCAACATCTATACCTTCGTAAAGCTGCTGTGCGATGGTCATGGTCTTTTTGGCCGAAAATCTTAACTTTCGTATGGCTTCCTGCTGGAGTTTGCTGGTAATAAAGGGCGGGAGAGGATTCCTTTTTACGGTTTTCTTCTGAACTTTTTCAACTATGAATTTTTCTTCGGACAGCTCTTCCACGATGGAACTCGATGCCTTTTGGTCGGGAATATTAATTTTTTCCCCTTTCTTTTTAACCAGCTTTGCCGTAAATGGCGGGGGTGCGTTGTCCTCGAGGTGAGCCGTTATGGACCAGTACTCTTGGGATTCAAAAGCCTGGATTGCCCGTTCCCTTTCACAGATAATTCGCACGGCAACGGATTGCACCCGCCCGGCACTAAGTCCGCCTTTTACTTTGCGCCACAATAAGGGAGATATCTGGTATCCCACAAGTCTGTCGAGAATCCTGCGAGCCTGCTGGGCTTCATACTTGTTGCGGTTGAGATCTTCAGGCGACGCCATAGCTTTATGAATGGCATTTTTTGTAAGCTCATGAAAAAGAACTCTGTGGAATCTTCTCCCTTTTTTTTTGAGGACTTCAGCGGTATGCCATGCAATGGCTTCACCCTCCCTGTCCGGGTCAGGCGCAAGGTAAATATCATTTGAATCGCCCGCCGCCTGTTTCAACGATTTAATGACTTTTTGTTTGCCGGGAATGTTTATATAGTTTGGCTTAAAACCTTCCTCGATATTGATGCCGATTTCCTTTGCCGGCAGGTCCTTTATATGACCGACGGTTGCAGCCACATTGTAAGTCTTGCCGAGATATTTTTTTATGGTTCTAACTTTAGTTGGTGATTCTACGACAACAAGCGGTTTGGTCACAGTCTTACCTCGTTCCAATATTTTTGTTTATCATTCAACATTTTTACCCCGTGAAACTTTTTTTCTATTTCACTGGGGCGATGCTGGACGTTCGATGTTCATTTATTCGATGTTCATTTATTCGACGGCCATTCTTTCTTCCCTTTACTCCATCGCTTCGCGGGAAAAGAGTTTTCCCGGGGATTGGTGTACAATACCTTTCAGCTCAAGTTGCAGCAGAATGCTCGACAGCCTGCCGGGTTTCATGGAAAGCTTTCTGGCAAGGTCATCGATGTGAACCGGATATGCATCAATGGCTTCGAATACAAGGGATTCTTCGGCTGATAATTGCGGAATTCTTTCCATGGTTTTATTTTCGGTTTTATCTTCTTCACCCGGAGCTTCAATAATATTCGAGATCTCTTCCATAATATCCTGGGCATGTTCAACCAGTTTGGCTCCCTGTTTTATAAGAGTATGTGTCCCGGTGCTTTTAAATGAATGAATGCTTCCCGGGATGGCAAATACTTCCCGGTTCTGTTCTGCTGCAAGGCGCGCGGTTATAAGTGATCCGCTTCTTTTTGTCGCTTCAACGACCACGGTTCCAAGGGAAATCCCACTAATTATCCTGTTTCGTACAGGGAAATTGTGTGGCTCGGGTTCAGTCAATAAAGGAAATTCCGAAATAACGGCGCCGTTTTCAGCGATCCTATGATAAAGCTTGCGGTTCTCCGCCGGATAAACGATCTCCAGGCCGCTTCCCAACACCGCGATGGTATTTCCTTTGCCCATCAGTGCTCCCTGGTGGGCCGCCGAATCAATGCCGATTGCCATGCCGCTGACGATCGTCATTTTAAGCAAAGCCAAATCCTTGCACAGACGACGGGTTGTAGAGATACCGTATTCTGTTGCATTCCTGGAGCCCACAACTGCTATATTTTTAAAGGAACCGTTAAGACGGCCGAAAACATACAGGAAGGGCGGGGGATCCGGTATTTGAAGTAAAAGGGGCGGATAATCCTTATCCAACAGGGTAACAATTTTATACCCTTTTTCCATCACAAGGTCGAAATCCTTCTTGACCGGATCACGAATTTTGTGATGCTTTATTGCGGTGATAAGACGAGGGGTTATGCCTTTTACCTCAAGAAGATCCTCTCCGGAAGCTTCAAAAACATTTTCGGGTGAATGGAAACAATCGATCAGCCGCTTGAAAAGGTGATTTCCTATTCCCGGAACATTTTTCAGAACAAACCATGGCAGAATGTTTCCCACTTATTTCTTTCTTCCGCGATCCTGCCATGCAAGAAGTATGGGGCTTGCAATATAAATCGATGAGTAGGTTCCGATACCAATCCCGATGATCATTGCAAATGCGAAGTCGTGAATGATCCCGCCTCCCAGTACAAACAGAGACACCACCACAACAAGGGTGGTTGAAGAGGTTATTATGGTTCGGCTGAGGGTCTCATTTATACTTCTGTTGATGATGAACTCCAGGGGATTTTTGAGATATTTCTTCCGATTTTCCCGGATTCTGTCAAAAACAATGATGGTGTCATTTAATGAATATCCGATGATGGTGAGAAGGGCTGCGATAATCGGGAGCGTAAATTCTTTATCGAAAATAGAAAATAAGCCAACGGTGATGGTGATGTCATGGATAAGGGCCACAATAGCTCCCATAGCATATTTTAGTTCGAGAAACCAGAAAAGTAAAAGGGTTACGATCAATGCGGCCGCGATAAGGTAAGTGACGCTCACATTAAAAACAGAAAGGAGATAAATGGCACCCATGAGCGCGCCGGCCATAACTCCGCTGAGAACCCATTTTAATTCAAAACGGCCGGATATATATATGGCGATAAAGAGCAGGGCGAAAAACATGGCGAAAAGAGCTTTTCCCCGCAAGTCTTTACCCACCTGAGGCCCCACCATTTCAACCCGACGAATGTCAACCTCATTTCCTGTCGAGGTTTTCAGGGCGTTCTGCACTTTTGAAAAAAAATCCTGTGAAGCCATGTCGGACAGGTCCGTTCGGATAAGATACTCATTATCACTCTGATCACCGAACTGTTGAACTGACGATTTGCCCAAATCCAGGGTGGCAAGGCCTGATTTTATATCATTCAGACTTGCAGGGGCGCTAAATTTTACCTGTATCAGTGTACCGCCGGCGAAATCGATGCCGTATTTGAGTCCTTTATGAATGAACAGAGAGAAAATACTGAGCATGACCATGGCCAGGGATATGAAGAAAGCAATTTTTTTCTTACTTACAAAATTAATGTTAATATCAGGTTTTATAAACTGCATTGACGGTGTCCCCTAAAATTATGGTGTTATGCTTTATGAGGCATTAGATGCTTAGACGTTTACTCTTTAGTTTTGCCAGGAAATAATCGAATATTAACCGGGACAGAATAAGGGCGGTAAACAGACTGGAAAGTACACCCAGGCTGAGGGTTACCGCAAATCCTTTAACCGGGCCGGTGCCGAACTGGAACAGTACAAGAGCAGCAATAAGCGTGGTTACATTGGCATCGAGTATGGTAAGAGAAGCCCTGTCAAAGCCCGAGTCCACCGCCGCTCGCGGTGTCTTGCCGATACTCAGTTCCTCTCGTATCCGTTCGAATATAAGAACATTGGCATCCACGGCCATGCCGATCGTAAGGATTATCCCTGCGATACCCGGTAATGTCAACGTGGCCTGAAAGCCGGCAAGCCCTCCGGCGATCAGGATAATATTAACAATTAGCGCAATGTCTGCGATAAGTCCTGCCCCCCTGTAATAGACAATCATGAACAAAATAACGAGGATGCCGCCGACACACATTGAGATGAGCCCTTTTCTGATGGAATCGGTTCCAAGAGATGGCCCCACGGTTCTTTCCTCAAGGATGTTGACCGGAGCCGGAAGAGCGCCGGCTCGAAGGGCGATGGCAAGATCACGCGCTTCTTCAGTGGTGAAACGTCCGGTAATTCGGGCCTGACCGCCGCTGATTTTTTCCTGGATAACCGGTGCGGAATAGACTTTGTTGTCCAAAACAATAGCCAGACGTTTTTTTACATTTTCCCCGGTTATCCTTTCAAAATCTCTTCCCCCTTTTTTGTCGAAATTAATGGAAACATAGGGTTCGTTGTATTGAGAATCTATCTGAACCCTTGCATCCGTCAGCTGGGCCCCGGTTAAAAGAGTCTGTTTTTTTATAAGATAGGGCGTTTTTATAACCCGCCGTGTTTCCGGATCTTCTTTAATACCGTAGAGAACTTCGCTGCCCGGAGGCACATTCCCTTCCAGTGCGGAATTCAAATCATGGGTTTCATCCACGAGTTTAAATTCTAAAAGAGCGGTCCGTCCGATAAGATCCTTGGCCCTTTTTGTATCTTTGATTCCGGGGAGCTGGATAAGTAAACGTTTTTCACCCTGTTGTCGAATATCCGGCTCACTCACGCCGAACTGGTCGATCCGGTTTCTGATGGTTTCAAGGGCCTGTTCGGTTGCCAGCTTCTTGATTTGACCGGACTCTTTATCCGGAAGATCCAGTATCATCGTAAGAACTTCGTTGTGGATTGATCTTGAAAGGATACGCAAATTTTGAAATTCCGTATCGAGCAGTTTTTCAAATTTCTCGATGTTTTCCTGGCCTTGCAACTCCACGGAAATACGGCTTCCATCAATACGATCCAAGCGGATATGCCGAATGCGCTCCTTCTTTAAAAAACTTCGAATTTCCTGGCTGATACGTTCCATGGTGCTTTCCACGGCTTTTTCCGTATCCACTTCAAGTGTGAGGTGCATGCCGCCTTGAAGATCCAGACCCAGGTTTATCCTTTTATGCGGCCACAAAGACGGGTTTATGGTCGGAAGAATATAAACAACGGAAACGATAATAACTGCAATAACGGAAACCGCCCGCCATGAGAGATTCTTCAATGCTCTTTCCCTTTCCTGAAATTTTCCCCTAAAATAAAATCACGGCCATTAATCCACGCTGCAGGCGAAAATCCATCACGCCAGAGGGAAATAAAACTTGTGCATAAGTGACCGTAAGGAAAAAAAATCAGCCAATTTCTGCAAATAAGGACCGATGGTTGAATCAGTTCTTCTTTTTTTTTGTTTCCTGGGTTTGTGATGTAGCCTGGACGACCTGAGCGACATTGCCTCGGGCAACCTTTACCCGGACCCTGTCCGCTATTTCAACCGTCATCGTGGTATCATCTACGGCTGTAATTCTACCGTGAAGACCTCCGCTTGTAATAATGCGATCTCCCTTTTTAAGCCGGTTTATCATTTCACGATGTTCTTTGGACTTTTTCTGCTGAGGCCGAATAAGCAGAAAATAGAATATAACGAACATCAGGATAATCGGGATCAGTGATGAAAATCCTCCTGCCCCCTGACCTGTGGTCCCTCCGCCCTGGCCCATTGCATAAGCGATATCTATCAAGATAACTCCTCCTTGTATGGTATTCGCTTAGTTTTTTGAATCCCATGGATTTCCCACGAAGTTTGTCCGCTTTGAGCGCGATTTCTCAATAAAAACTCAATAATGCGCCAAGGGATACTGCTTCAAAAAACTAAAATGTTATTTCATAATTTAAATTTTAAAAACGGCCTATACTGCAATTGATTCCATACGTCAAATATTTATTTCATTACAGAAAACATGCTCCACAAAACCGGTGTAACAATCAATGGATTTATTTAATATTTCAGAGGGCTTTTTGGCCATGGCTTTGATACAACGCATGGTGTTTTTGGTCTGGACGTTCCATGGGTTTTAGTTTCGGGTTTCGGTCCGTCCGGCTCACCTGGCAGTTTGTTCGCAAGAACGGCGGGCATGCTCGGGACAGGCTCGTGTGTTATTCTTCACAAATAATCTTGCTCATTCCGTGGTCCAGCGTATTGTCTCCCTGGATGGTGATGGAAAGATTGCGCCTTATTTCCAGGTCAAGAATCTCTTTGCGCTTCTTATTCAAAAGGTAGCCGGCCACCACCGATGGAACGATTCCTTTTACTTTTGAGATGTTATCTTTTAAGGTTTCAAGACGAAGTTTGCGGAGAAAGTCGAGGACCAGCATCTCGGTGGAAAGGACAAGTCCCTTGCCTCCACAATGGCTGCAGGGTTCAAAACTGCTGAATTCAATCGAGGGTCTGAGCCGCTGTCTCGACATTTCCATGAGTCCGAACATTGAAATCTTGCCGATTTTTGTTTTGGCCTTGTCGTGTTTTACATTGTTTTTCACGGCCCTAAAAATTTCCAGGTTGTGCTTGGGATCTCTCATGTCAATAAAATCGATCACGATAAGTCCGCCCAAATCTCTGAGTCGCAGCTGACGGGAAATTTCCTCGGCTGCTTCAATATTGGATTGAAGAGCGGTCTGTTCGATTGATTTTTTTTGAGTGGCCTTTCCTGAATTGACGTCAATGGCAACCAGCGCTTCTGTCTGTGCTATTATAATATGCCCCCCGGATTTTAATTTGACACGGCTTTCATATATGGATGAAATCTCTTCTTCCAACTGGTATTTTGTAAATATGGGCCGATCCATTTTATAGTGCCTGACGATCTGGGTATGTTTTGGGGAAATGATTTTAACAAACTTTTTAACTTCTTGATATACTGTGACATCATCTATGAGGATCTCGGTCACATCTGAGGTGAAATAGTCGCGTATGGATCTTAAAACAAGGTTTTGCTCCTTGTAAATTAATGCCGGGGGGGTTGCTTTGGCCACATCTTTTTTGATGTTTTCCCAGAGTCGCAACAGATATCTTAAATCCTTGGACATGCTCATTTTAGTACAGTTTATTCCCGCGGTTCTCACGATGATGCCTAATCCTTCAGGCAATTTGAGATTGTTGATCATATCCTTAAGGCGGCTTCGTTCCTCTTCCTCTTCTATTTTGCGTGAAATGCCCCGGCTGTTGCTTCCGGGCATAAGCACCAGATATCTTCCCGGGAGAGAGATATAAGTTGTGAGCATGGCCCCTTTTTTCATGAACGGGTCTTTTATGACCTGTACCAGGAGTTCCTGGCCGCGCCTCACCATTTTGTTTATGGATTTGTCTTTTGAAAGATTGTCCTGAAAATACTCGCTATGGATTTCATGCTTCTGAAGAAATCCATGGCGCTCGGCCCCGTAGTCCACGAATACGGCCTGGAGGCTCGGCTCAACACGTGAAATAACGGCTTTGTAAATGTTACCGTGAATAATTTCCCTTGCGGCGCTTTCGATATGAAATTCTTCGAGTTTCATATCCTTTACTTTTGCAATTCTGCATTCCTCAGGATCTATGGCATTAATAAGGATCTTGCTCATAACAGATGGGTTCCTTTACACTGGAATGGATTCTTTTATCTCGGGGATAAAAGGATTGTTTCCGAATCGAAGTAATTGATATATATATTATCTCAAGCAGTTGCTTTATTAATGAATATGAAATTGTAATATACAAGTCAAACGATTTCTTATCACTTGCTATTTATATCGCGTTGTGGCATGTGAGTAAAGATCCTGGCCCAGAGGACCAGGCCTTGGTTTGCCCCTTAAAGGGGCTGTTTTACCTAAAGCCGTACAAGTTAAAAGTGTCTAAAGTGATCTAAAGTGCCTAAAGTTATGGTGTCGCTTCGCTACGCTGATTTTATAAAATTGACAGAATTCCTTAACCCTGGCCCAGACCGATCACCAACACTATATATATAAATGCAGGTTTTCAATGAGTTATAGCCGATATCACCATATATGTACAAGT
>CAYPIW010000134.1:0-4720 GCA_964410925.1 uncultured Desulfobacteraceae bacterium | reverse complement strand
GCAGTAAGTCGTTCATCCATGAGGGGGCAACAAATCGAAAAAGAGAATCGGTTTGAGTTAATTGGTTAAAACGCATGAAATCATATTCGTCCCGTTTATTTCCCAGTTTTTCCATACAATATGAAAAATGAAGGTCTGATATTCATATTTACGGTTGCACCACATATAGTAGAAAAAATGCTCTGATCAAAAGAATTTTAGAGTGTGTATAGGGTTTCATGTTAACCCGGATGTAGCAAGCCGCTTAGCGATGATTTGGCATGATAGAAGTATATGGGTAGTTTAATATAAAAATAAAGGCACCTTTTAATATAAAATTATTGACAGATAAACCCTTTTTTTGATTAACTTTTGGTTAAAAAAAAGGTGTGTTTTAGCCATGCTTGAACGAACTGCTGAAGAACATTTAAACAACTGGCATCGGAAAGAACGCCGAAAACCGATGGTGCTCAGAGGCGCCCGCCAAGTCGGCAAATCCACCCTGGTGCGCCGGTTTGCGGAAAAAAACGGTCTTGTTTTAAATGAAATCAACCTGGAACAGCATCTTTACCTGGACAATATTTTTAAAAGCCTTGATATAAATTCGATTATCAGAGAGCTGGACGCTTTGGTCGGAAGAAATATTCAGTCCCCCGGTGCGGTTTTGTTTCTGGATGAAATTCAAGCCACCCCTCACGCCATTCAGGCCCTTCGTTATTTCTATGAAGAAAAAGCAGAACTTCCGGTAATATCGGCAGGCTCTCTGCTTGAATTCGCACTGGCTGACCACCATTTTTCCATGCCTGTCGGTCGAATCGAGTACTATCATTTGGGGCCTATGACATTCAGGGAGTTTTTAACCGCCGTTGAACCCGGGTTGAACCGGTATCTTGCGGAATTCCGGATCAATCAAAGCATCCCCCAAGCGGCCCATCAAAAACTGGTCAAGCGCCAGCGGGAGTATCTGTTCGTGGGCGGGATGCCGGAAGCTGTCCACACTTTTGCTGAAGAAAAATTTTTGATGGAAGTTACGGCCGTTCACCGCTCCATTGCCGAGACGTATCAGGATGATTTTTCCAAATATGCCAAACAAAAAGACCTGGCCCTGATGCAGAAAGTGTTTCGGCAAATTCCGAGGATCATCGGGCAGAAGGTCAAATACAGCAATATTTCCAAAGATGACAGATCCAGAGACGTTAAAGGCGTCATCGACCTTCTGGTCAAGGCACGCGTCTGCCACCAGGTATTTCACAGCCATTGTTCCGGTGTGCCATTGCTGGCCGATATCAATGAAAATGTTTATAAGATGCTGTTCATGGATGTGGGCATGGCCGCCTATCTTACCGGACTGGATTGGATTGTGCTGCAGGGATTGGACAAAAATGCGCTGGTGAATGAAGGCAAACTGGCGGAACAGTTTGTCGGCCAGCATTTACTGAATTCCTTTGAACCGCCGCGCTTGACCTATTGGCTGCGGGAGGCCAAATCCGCCAATGCGGAAGTAGATTTTGTGACGGCCAGCGGGAATCAGGTGACCCCTATCGAAGTGAAAGCCGGTAAAAGCGGGACGCTCAAGTCCGTGCAGCAATTCGCATTGTGTAAAAACGCGGCGCTGTGCGTTCGCTTTGATCTTAATCCCCCGGATATGGGCCAGATCACCCATGCAGCCCGGATGGACGGCGGCAGTGTGCCGGTGACTTACACACTCCTGTCGCTGCCCCTGTACCTGGTGGAGGAACTGCCGAGGATCTTGGACGAGATTCGCATGGGCAAAGGAGATTAAAACATCCACTGCGGCAATACCGGCTCACGGAAAAAGGAAGGCCCTTTTTAACCACAGCAAGATATCAGCTTTTTATTCCATATATTCATGAAAGCCCATTGATAAAAAAACTGATAAACATTCGACAGATGTGTTTGCGTACGGGTTTATCACGGATATCTCGAACCCACGCTATTTTGAAGGATCAACCATTGACTCCGATATGAAAACAGTGAAGATCAAAAAACGCTATCGAAAGTTTCTCAATGAGGTCGGCTGGTTTTGCTATGATACGACGCCGGATGAGCAATCGAAGCTTTTTGTATTCGGGGAACGAATACTGGCCGTTGAGGATGAAAGTTTTTGGTACATGGATACAAACCCGGATCACAGTGGTTTTTACAATATCCAAGATGACATTTTCGACGCAAAGCTTAAACACTCTGATTTTATCGATAAAGAGGCTGAGGTCAACAAAACAAAAGCCTCATTTTTGCTTTTTATGAACGATAAGAATGTTGGAAATTCATTTTGACCTTATCTGAACAGGCACTTCAAACTTAAAACTTATAGACTTCACTTTATTCGGGATAGATATCAGTGTCCATATAAAAATACGTCATCGTATTTATGAATTATAGCACTTAGTCTCTGTACGAGTTCAATTCTCGTCCCGGGCACCAGGTCATAAGGGGTTTAGCATATCAGTGCGACCCCTTTTTTGTTATTCATCTCAAAATCAACAAGTTCACCTCAAATACCGTGCACAGAAAAATGTGCATCATGCACATTTTTCTGTGCATTTTTTAATCCCACCCGCCATTTTTAATCCCCTATGCTTTTCAAATAAAATCCTATAAAAAGCCGTCAAATAAGGATCTTTGGCATCTTAAAAGCAAAAAAATAGAATTTGGCACGTATATTGTGTTAAAATTAAAGCTTGGCCAACAATGAGCCGGAATCGTAATGCATTTTCACTTCAACAATAGGATGTTTAGCTATGAGCAGCAAAAAAGAATTTATTGAGCCCAAGAATCACGAACAGTTCAAGGTTAAAAGCGGTGCAATTGCTATGATCAGGACATTGTCAGCAAAACAGGATAACACCAAGGATATACGTTTGGATGGGAATTTCCTTGATACTATGGTTCAATATTGCCAAATTATATCTATCAACAAAGGCGGGCTTGTGCTTCGTTATATCAATAAAAATGGCAGATCAAGCGAACCTGTTGAATTAGATCTGCTGTTTATTCAAGACAGTATCTGTTTTACATATTTAAAGAGCGTACCGGTTAAAACGGTTGGGGTTTCCCAGGTCGCCGGCAACACCTCATCCGGTGACATAAAAACGATACAGCAAGATGTGCAATTTGGGGAAATGACGCTTCATCAGGAATCTCAATTGGATCGTTTTATCAAAAAATACACAATCTGATATTCACCCCTAAAACCTAAACCCAATGGTGAAATGAAAACTCCCGGCACTTTCATTGGCTTTTCTATCCAGTTTGTGCCCGTAATAAACCCCCACGGGACCGATGGGGGTGAGATAATGCAACCCGAGTCCCGCTGAAGACCGAAACTCATCGGACCCCTGGTCGAGAATAGCGTTTCTCACGGCACCCGTGTCGTAAAAAAGTGAAACCTCAACATTAGGTCCCCAGTCAATTCTTGCCTCTATATTGCACAAGAATGCAGTTTGTCCTCCCACGGCGTCCCCCTTGGCGTCAAATCGAAGTCTGTTTTCATCAAATCCCCGAACCGTAGAAGTGCCGCCCAGGAAAAAAAACTGGTCTTCCGGAATCGTACTGCTGTCCTTAAAGGGGGTAATATCCCCAACCATTCCTCGCATCGCAAGGGTCAGGTTTTCCAGGGGGGTATAATATTTCCGGATCTCGAAACGACTTTTGAGAAAATTATCCAGAGAATTGTTGATTCCATTGGAAACATCCAGAAACAAAGAAGAGAACACCCCCTTTCTGGGGCGAATATAAGAATCTACCGAATTATAAATAAGAGAAGGGCTTATGGTTAAAATCCCTCTGGGATCATATTCATCTTCATCACCGACCGGTATGGGGTCTGAGTCCCGAGGGTACTGCTCCTTATAGGTATAAACAAAAGAAAGGTTGCCGTTAACTTTCTGAAAGAATTTACGGTTAAACGATACTGAAACGCCCCGGTCTCTGGTGCCGAAATCCATGTTAAATGCTTCCCTTTTTTCGGTGAACAGGTTTATGGATGACCTGATTCGAGTTCCCATAAACCGGGGGTCAACCCATTCAAGATCCCCCCGGTAACCGATTTGGCTGATTTCCGCACCGGCCCGAACCTCCTTGTTTAATCCAAAAAGGTTGTGGTCTCCGGTCAGGATATTGGTGTAAAATTCCCTTTCCGTGTCATACCCTGCGCCAAATTGAATGTAGTAAGGCTTTTTCTCTTCCACTTCCAGAAGCAGATTCACTGTGTCTTGCTTTTCCTTTAAGCCGTAGGTGTTAAAACGCGCCGAGTCAAAGGCTCCGATATTGCGGATATTGCGCTGAGATTTTAAAAACTTATTCAGCGAAAACGGATCGTTGGAATGGAGTTCAAGTTCCTTTTCTATAACTCGTCCTTTGGTGAGAAAATTCCCCGTCACAACATAAGGGACGTCTATGATTTTATGCTTTTCAATGGTGGTTGGATGTGGTAGGCGTTAATCATGCCACGAAAAGCCCGAATAGATGCACCCGGTGCGCTGCATCATGTAATCGTCAGGGGAATCGAACGTGGAAAGATTTTTCGATCCGATTATGATCGCAGGAATTTTTTAAATCGGCTCGGAAAATTGATTCCTGAACCGCAAACCGATTGTTTTGCATGGGCGCTGATTCCAAACCATTTATTATTAAGGACCGGTTTGATACCGGTTTCTGTATTAATGAGCCGGCTGCTCACCGGATATGCGGTGTGGTTCAACAAGAAATACCGGCGGCA
>CAYPIW010000133.1:0-11474 GCA_964410925.1 uncultured Desulfobacteraceae bacterium | reverse complement strand
AGCCTGCAGCTCGGAGAGAGCGAAGCGACTCCATAACTTTAGCTCACTTAAGGCACTTCAAACTTCAAACTTTGGACTTCACCTTATACGAGACAGTGTCCATTAAAATTATGTTATCGTAGTTATGAATTAGAGCACTAAGTGATGGACGGATTAAAATTATATTTAGAAATTCTTAGGAAGTGAAAAAATGTTAGGAATTTTTAATTCTGCTCACCAATTCTGATCACCGGTCGCGTAATCCCGAATAAAATTATCCAGCTGTGATAATTGACTGTGGTTCAGTTCATTAAATTGAATCCGCGCCTGTCTTATTGAAAAAGTGCTGAAGGGGAGTTTATTATCTATATGCAAATCCGAAATCTTTTTAGAAGGTATATCTTTTAAACAATACCCCAGCTTGCTTATAAATATATCAACCTTAAACGATTCGTACATTTGCTCTCCATCATTGATATAGCTTAAGGCAAGCCCCCCCCTGCTTATATTTTTGATTTGACCCAGTTTGGAAGAGTCATTCTTGAGCAAAGCATATGCTCCCTCCCGAACCGGAAACCGTTTATACTTTCTTCGCTCAATTGTTTTTTCTTGAGTTATCATGGTATGTCCTTTATTTATTTTCAGGCTTAGCACTTATATGTTTGTTCGATATTTTGCAATCTTAATTTCCTAAAAAATTTCAGGTTATGTTAATTCAATAATTAAAACAAGATATGTCAAGAAAAAAATAACACAATATATGGTAAATAAAGTCTGTTTCATTTGTCTTCAACAACCGGAAAGATACTCATTGCGTTGTAAAAACTGAAATATATACAATGAAATATATACAATGATCGTCAATATTTTGTTACAATCTTTTTTTTGACGCCAAAAATATTCTTAAAAGGCTTGAGGCAGATAAACTTATTGTTTCTTTAAATAGTCATCTGCCTAAAATTATAGAATAAATCATCTGAGATTAATAATCCAGATGAAGATTTGGCCTAAATATTGAGTAATACCTAAAAATGCAGTAAATATATTCAAAATTTTCGTGATTTGAAGAGAAAAGGAGCAATATATGGGGAAGTGTCAATTCTGCGGTTCAGCGCACAACGTCGGATTTGTTTCAACCCGTTTTGCAGGCACAGATGGTGTCTCCCTGGAAACAGCCAAATGGGCGGCTGTTTTTGAAAGGCAAGGATTTCAATGTTTCTTTTTTGCCGGCGAGATTGACCGTCCACCCGATTGCTCCTATCTGTCAGAAGAAGCTCATTTTATACATCCTGATATCAAATACATCTATAATAATTGCTTTGGGGTTCATAAGCGTAGCCGGCAGGTTACGCAAAAAATTATGAAACTTAAAAAAAAATTAAAGGATGACCTGTACAAATTCATTGAAAAATTTACCATTGACCTTTTGGTTCCGGAAAATGCACTGACAATTCCGTTAAATATTCCCTTAGGCATTGCCATCACCGAACTCATATCAGAAACGGGAATACCCTCAATAGCACACCATCACGATTTTTTCTGGGAACGTCAGCAGTTTTTGAAAAATGCGGTATGGGAATACCTGAACATGGCATTTCCTCCTCATCTGCCGTCCATACGGCACGTGACCATAAACTCTTCCGGTGATAATCAATTAAGCCTCAGAACCGGCATCTCGGCAACGATTATTCCGAATGTCATGGACTTTGAAACTCCCCCACCCCCGATTGATGATTATTCAAGGGATGTGCGGCAATCTTTGGGTATCGCAGATGATGAGCTTTTTATTCTCCAGCCGACCCGTGTGGTGAAGCGTAAAGGGATTGAGCATGCCATAGAAATCGTCCACAGGCTGGGGAAAAAGGCCAGGCTTATCATTTCCCATGCTTCCGGTGACGAAGGATATGATTATGAACAAAGAATCATAGAATATTCAAAGCTTATGAATGTCAACACTGTTTTTGTGTCAGACATAATCAATGAACGCAGGGGAATGACGGAAACCGGAAAGAAAATTTACACCCTTGATGACATTTATCCGCATGCCGACCTTGTCACGTATCCGTCAACTTTTGAAGGATTTGGGAATGCTTTTCTCGAAGCCGTATACTTTCGCAAACCCATAGTTGTAAACAAATATTCAATTTATACTTTTGATATCGAGCCAAAAGGGTTTCTTGCCATAGAAATAGACGGCTATGTCACAGAGGATGCCGTTCGCAAGGCAAGAGAAGTCATTGAAAACCAGGAGGTTCGCCAGAAAATGGTTGACACGAACTACGAAATTGCAGCATGCAATTATTCTTACTCGGTTCTGGAGCGACGACTTAAAAATCTTATTTATGACTGTGTTACCTGCAATCCGCAAAATATGAAAAAATAATTTTGATGAACTCGCAAAAAGTCTGATTTAGACGGTTTCGTAAAAAGTGCTGGTGTATTAAATGACCCAAATATATCCAATCGGCGGTGGAAAGGAAGGTGTGGGAAAAAGCTTTATCACGGCCAGTCTTGGAGCACTTCTGGCGAAGTGGGGCAAAAAAGTTGTGCTGATCGATTTGGACCTTGGCGGATCCAACCTTCACACCTTGTTGGGGATTAACGACCAGCAGATCAGTATAAACAGCTTTTTAAACAAAACAGAGAAAAATATCGAGAATACAGCTGTTTGCACACTTATAGAAAATCTTTTTTTTATAAGTTCTTCCCTTTGCTCAATGGAAATTGCGAATCTGTTACACGCGCATAAGTTAAAGTTAATACACGCAATCCGAAAGCTCTCTTTCGATTATGTTCTGCTCGACCTCGGGACCGGAATAAATTTTAATACCCTCGATTTCTTCTTAACCTCGGATCAGGGGATTTTTATATCTACCCCCGAACCCACGGCAATCGAAAATTCCTTCCGGTTCATCAAGGCTGTGTATTGCAGAAAAGATCATGAACACTCATCCAATTAATATGACTGACAAAAACAGTTCTGATGAAATGATTAAAAAGGAATCGAGAAAATTGGAAATCGAAACGCTTACCAATGAAATTTTTTCTAAAGATTCGATTTCAGGTGATGATTTAAAAAAGATGAGAAAAGCAGCAGGAATTGAACTGTCTGAAATTAATGCCGTCACTAAAATCAGTGTTTCTGTTTTAAAGTCCATGGAAGAAAATCGGATCGAGAATCTTCCTCCCAGCCTTTATTTAAAAAATTTTTTAAGACGCTATGCGGAAATACTTCAAATAGATCCACAGAAAGTCATTGACGGTTATTTGAAAAACATCTCTCTTGCTCAAAAAAAGTGATCGTTTTGTAAAGGTCTCGACACCTGATTCAGATAGAAGTGATTTGTTTCCCTGGACACAGCACTAAAATCCCAAATCACAATACTCAAATTACAAATAATATCAAAATTACAAATTACAAATTACAATGACCAAAACATTTCAATCACTTATTGGATGCCTCGCCGTCATTCTATCTGTTTTGAATTTTGAATTTCGGTCATTGATATTTTTTTGAGATTTGTATTTTGGTGCTTGGAATTTTCATGATTTTCATAAGCCAGTAACTTTATTTATTCCAAGCAATTACCTGTTTAAATGACGTGGTCCTGCCTATATGGCAGCCGTGTAATTCGGACCTACGATCAAAAGATTGTTAGATATGGTAGACTGAATTTTTTCCATTTTGCTCCCAAAAACAAAAGTCTTTAAAGGATGGTGACCATATGCGCCCAAAACAACAAGGGCGTTATGAGGCACATCATAGAGGTTTTCTTCAAAGGTCCTGTTTTTTAAAAAATGCCAATTATTCACATAACGGCTCATTTCCTCTTCAAGACCTTCATCCGTGATAAGCTTTTCATATACTTCCTGTGTGGTGTTTTCTATCAGGGTAAAAATATCCATAGGCATGCCGGAAATTCTGCATAACCGGAATCCCAGTTTTAAGGCATTGAACGCATTGACTGAACCGCCGAAAAATACGGCGATACTTTCCCACTCCTTATAAACCGGGCTGGTGATAAGCACCGGAAATTGTGCGGACTTAACGATGCGTCTGACCCGTCCCCCTATGTATCCCAGGCCGATTTTTGAAGACAGGTCGCTGATGCTCCGAGGACAGCTCATGTAGTCAAAATTCGTATGGATATCCGGCAGGGTTGAGGCGGTATAATGCTTTGGTTCTAAAAACCTGGGTTCTATACCTGCTTGTTCCAACAGTTCGGTTACGTGTTCCAGAGCCGTGCCCGGGGACATCAGATACGAATCGTCAAGGTCAATCTGAACCACATCGTTTTCAAAATACATTAAAAATTTAGTTGACTTGGGGATGTAGATAACCGGAGAGACGTCTGCCTGTTTGGAAAAATAGATCGATTGGAGCAACGTTTCCCTCCCCAGGGGACTGTTTCGGAAAATATGAAGGAGTTGGTGATTCATTTGACTCTCCTTTATGTAATCTTCTTTGGGTATAAATCAAGACTGTTGTTTGCTTAGATTGCCAAGGCTATTTGGTTTTCAGGTGTCAGGTGTCAGCTCTTCAAGTTTCTCGGCCCTGACACCTGACACCTGAAACCAGGGATGGTGAAAATCGCCATGTATACAGATCGAATTTTAATCCAATTTTTGTTCCATGTCCTAAGGTTTCAGGTGTCAGGAATGATGAACAGAGGCGCTGACACCTGAAACCAGGTATACGGGAAGGAATAAATATGGGATATTTTTTAAAGCCATACTATGGGCAATTTTAATCACCCCACCAGAAACCTGTGTCCTCACATTGGATCCACGGTTTGTCGATAGACAGGGATCAGCTTTTACCAACGGTCTTGATTTACACCCATCTTCTTTTTATCAAATCGACTGGCTCGTCTGAACCATAAGTTCTCTGCGATATCGATCCAGAAGATTTCCTTTTGAAATCAGACCGATGAACCTGTTATTTACAACAACCGGCATGGAATAAAGATGATTTGTATCCATTTTACGAATAACATCATCCAAATCGTCGTCAGGATCGACCACTTCAACCCGGGTGTTCATGATCTGACCTAAAAATACGGTATCATACATGACCGGATTAAAGAGATACTGCCGGATATCGTCCAAATGAATGATTCCCATAAAATGACCGGTTTTTTCATCTTCCACCGGGAAATAATTTCGATGAGATTTTTTGACGATGTTGATAAAATCGCGCAGCATCATATTTTGTGTTACGGTAATGCAGTCCTTTTCTATAAGTTCTGAAACATTAAGATCCGACAACACCCGCGCATCCGTACCGGGTCTTAAAAGGTGTCCACGATCCACCAGTTCTTTCATATAATAAGCCGCCGGTTCAATATAATGGCAGAGACTTGTGGTAATGGCAGATACAATAATCAGCGGCAAAATTACTTCATATCCTCCTGTAATCTCAACAATAAGAAAGATTCCGGTAAGCGGAGCCTGTAGCATTCCGCTGATAAGACCCGCCATTCCCAGCAAAGCAAAGCATCCCTGGTCTACCCAGGACACGGAAGGCCATAATAAAGCAAGACTATGGTGATACGTCAATCCTGCAAGGCTTCCGATGACCAGGCAGGGAGCAAATATTCCGCCGGATCCTCCCCAACCCAGGGTCAAAGACGTGGCAACAATCTTTGCAATGGTAGCAAGTCCCACAATGACAAGTCCCTGTGAAAAAACACCTTCAATCGTGGCTTGAACCACATGATACCCCTTGCCCAGAACCTCCGGCAGGAACAGGCCGATCAGACCCACCGCGCAACCGCCGATGGCTGCCCGTATCCATAAGGGAACCGGCACTTTCTTTGCTGTTTTATCCATGGATCTGAGCAGCCGGGTGAGCAGAACAGAAGCCGCGGCCGTCAGTACCGCCAATCCGACGCAGGCAAGAATGTCCATATGGTGAATATTGAACAGCCGGTGGCTGAAAGGAATCTGGTTTCCCTGAAGGATGCGGCTGATTTCAGTACCCGCTACCGACGCGATGGCAATGGGAACAATATGTACGGATTTCCATTCCCCGATGATCACCTCAATGGCAAATACCATCCCGGCAATCGGTGCATTGAAGATGGAAGATATTGCGCCGGCCGCTCCACAGCCGACAAGGGTTACTCGCTGGCGGTCATTTAAGGAAAAATACTTTGCGATATTGGACCCGATCGCCGCACCGCTGATCACCACCGGAGCTTCGGGACCCGCCGAGCCTCCGCTGCCGATGGTAAGCGCGCTGGAAATAAGTCTGGAAAAGCTTGATCGGAACCTGAGCAGGCCGCCGTAACGCGATACACTGTAAATGACCTCCGGCACACCATGCCCGGCCCCTTCTTTAACAATTTTTTCCAGAAACAGGGAAGAGAGCGCAGCACCTGTCGCCGGCAGCACAAAGGCCCACCAGTAATGGCTTAAATGATGGAACCAATTGAACATGGCCATTAGTGCCCGGTTAAGAATCACGGATGCCAGACCGCTGCAGTTGCCGACAATAATAGCCACCAAAATGAGCAGTAAACGATCATCTAAACGAAAAATTCTCCAGTTTGCAGGGTAGCGCCAAGACCGAAAAATGCGCATATTTCCAATACCTAAGTTTCTGCTCGATCGACTTGTTTTTCGAAATCAGCTATCTTTGCAAAAAACGATGCTTCATCAGGAGATGTCTTTAAAAATTCTACAAATGAATTGTCTCGAACACAAAAAGAAAACCGTGAAAGAAGATGGAGATGAATTTTAACAGACTGGCTTAAAAGAATAAACAGAACAAACACCGGCCGGTCATCCACTGCACCAAAGTCTACGGGTTTTTCAAGAAAGCATGTGCTTATTATCGGGTTTTTCAAAGTATCCGACAGCGGGTCGCGGGGATGAGGAATGGCAACTCCTTTGCCGATGCCGGTTGATGTCAGACGTTCTCTTTCAAGCAGGAGTCGATACAGTTCTTTTTTTGAGGTTTTGGATAAAACAGGCATATGGTCAACAGCGGATTTCAACGCCGTTTCCATGTCATCTCCTTTAAGATCATACAACACCCCGCCACGCTTCATGGCGTAGAGGAGATTTTCGGGTCTCTCTTCATCCCCCGGAGATTGAAGCTTTTCGGGCATTGAAAACGGCAGTCTATACATTTTAGCCCATTTTTTCAGAGCAGATTCCTTAAATAGATAGCCGCTGCCGGTTTTTTGTATGGGGATTCTTCCCTGGCGTATCCAGCGTTCTATGGTACTTACATCAAGATTAAGGCACTGGGCAACCTCATATATTGTCATTTCCATACAGATATTATACGATAAAAAAATTGAAATTTACATCCCTGACTCTAGCTAAATTTTTGATACTAACTTTAATAAACTCTGAAATCAAGAAGTTTATTCGTCGGGTTATTGGATTCTCCCTGATTCTGTTTGCGATTTATTTATAATGGTAATGTCCCTTTTCGGGTAAGGTATTTCGATCCCGTTTTTATCAAAAACCGCCTTGATTTTGTCGGTGATATGGGAAATCGTATCCATACGCCTTCGGGCATCATCAATCCACACCCTTAGCTGAAGGTCCACCGAAGATTCTCCGAAATTTCTCACAACCACTTTGGGCGGAGGTTCTTTTGAAACCCAGTCCAGTGATCCTGCGACACCGATGATCAACTCCTTTGCTTTTTCAATATTCTCATCATATGACACCCCGATATTGACCCGCACTCTGATATTTGTCGAAATAATCGTGTAGTTGATGATATCCCGTTTCATGATTTCATTGTTGGGAATGATAATCACAATATTATCGGTCGTCTTGATTTTGGTGGCGCGCAGGCCGATATCCATAACATCTCCCCAGGTCGCACTTCCTGCAGGAGCACTCCACACTTCGATACGGTCGCCGATTTCAAACGGCCGATCGATAATGAGCAGCACCCCTGCGATAAGGTTGGACAAGGTATCCTTGGCCGCAAAGCCGATGGCAATCCCGGCTACGCCGGCGCCGGCAATAAAGGGCATAACATTGGCCCCAAGAATGTCGAGGGCAAGAACAGCGGCGGTCGCATAAATAATAGCACCTGAAAATTTATTGAGAAGGTCAAAAATAATATTATCCACTTTGGTTTCTGTTTTGTTTGCTAAATTTTTCTCAAAGTAGGTCAGAACAATTAACAGACTATCTTTTGCAGGAGTTGCAAGGAGTATAATCATAAATGCCTGAAAGATTTTTTCCAAA
Source organism: uncultured Desulfobacteraceae bacterium (assembly GCA_964410925.1). GTDB lineage: Bacteria > Desulfobacterota > Desulfobacteria > Desulfobacterales > UBA11574 > S5133MH16. The sequence goes on along the minus strand of CAYPIW010000133.1, from coordinate 3,275 downwards.
AGAATGATATTAAAAAGTCTGATGAGATACGTTCCGGTTGCAAGCATCAGACCATACAGAAGCGCCCTTCGGATAACACTGAAGATTTGAATATTAATTTTTATAAATTCGGTGTTTTTTGTTTTTTTCTCAAAAGAGGCAAGGACGCGTTTTAGAACAAACCAAATAAGGTATACGCCCGCTACCGCAGCCAGAGCCTTAAGCAGGACATGAAAATACGTCGCCTGAATACCGAGTTTTTCCGAAAATGTATCAACAAAAGAAAAAACGTTGTTCATAAATACCTCATTATTGATGAATCCGTAAAAACTCATAAAATACCATTTTCTCTACGAGCCGGAGGCCAATTGTGAGCAAAGCGAACTAACTTGATTTTTTATGACATGAGCCATTTAAAAAATCCAGGAATAACTTTTCTCTACCTCCTTCCTTTTGAGTTGTCTGACGGATAACCGGCTCATTTTTTTCATGAAACAATCCGGATAAATTCGGATTCCATTTCTTTCCTGTCGGTCTTTATGGCCTGAACCGTACGGATGAATTTGTCCTGCACAGGGTTGGGCTTTTTGGGAAGATTCGCCTTTTGGGTGGGACACAAATACCAGGTGCAAACCCAGGGTCTGGCAATCCGTGACAACATACAGCCTCTGGGACCCAAATAACGGCAGGTCTCCTTTAAATCCGCCAGGAGTTGGGCAGGGGGAATCTGATGACCATTAAGATGAAGGAAGAGCAAATCCTTAAAATCAATCCAGACCCTGGCCGTCAGGCAGCAGGGATCGGGACACCAGGGACATGTAATCGCACACAGGTCGTCCAGAAGCAAAAAAATCGATTCCAGCCGAACCTGTATATCCCGGGCCAAAACTACGGCCCGCTTCATATCGGGACCATGACGCCGGATAAGGCACTCTAAATTCCGGTTTGCGGTTTTCCATGTGTCCGTGGCTCTCCACGACGGTTCAGTTCTGTAAAAATCACTCCCCATAAGTTCATTCACCTTTAACCCATACCAGGGGGAAAATCAAGGTCCTTGGTAAACGCTAATCCTTGTGTATTGACAAACCGCGGACCCTAAGCGCTTTTTTCAGATATTAGGTTTCGGGTGTCAGGATTTTTTTTTATCTTCCATAAAAAAGAACTTGAAAGCTGTTTTGCATTATGGTAGGCACTCTCCTTGGTTTTTTACGCCCACCTTATATTATAAAGATATTGAAAGGATTTTGCTGAAATGACTCCAAAAAAAGAACTGCAATTGGCTTACGGCATTATTATTATTCTATTTTTAGTGGGTGTTATAAGCTATGCAGCCTTTCCTGCCAAGACCCCGGATCAACCCGTTAGAATAATGTACAAGGGCGTTGCAGGAAAGGTCCTGTTTGACCACAAAACACATACTTCAGAAGCAGGGTATGGTCTTTCCTGTAGTGACTGTCATCATCATCCCGAAGACGAAGAAACATCTCTTCGGGCCTGCGGTGACTGTCATCAAGTTCCGGCGGAAGGCCAGGCATTCCCCGAATCCTGTACGGAATGTCATGATTCTGATGAAATCGAAGGTACGGAAATTATAAAAAAGACAGATGCATTTCATTCTCAATGCGAGGAATGTCACCGGGAAATTGACGCCGGTCCCGAAGAAAACAGATGCAGCTGGTGTCATGTCTCATAAGCCGTTCGCCGTATCCTTACCGGCCATGGCTTTATTTTGCCCTATCACCTTTATATCGAAAAACAATATAGGTTAACCCATGATAAAAAAACCCTTTATCAGTTTGGCAAAACCCAGGATAGAATATGAAGCTCTGAACGTTACCTTGCCGGAGCCCCAAAAAATTCCAACTCCAAAAAAGGTTACGCTTTTATTAAATGAGCCCTATGAACCGTTCGGCAAAAAAAAAGCGGTGTTATTAAAAAAAGATGATACGGTGAAGACCGGTCAGAAGCTTTCCCTTTACGACGGCAGTGATGCCTATGTCATTTCCAGCGTTACCGGAACCATCTCTTCCATATCTTCCTTTTTGGGTGAATTTGGCCGTTCTTATACCGCCATTACCATAGATGTTGCTGAAGATGAAAAAATGGATGAACAGTTCAAAGCCCTGTCCGTGGAGCCCACCATGGATATTGCCAAATCTTATTTATCGGTTGTTCCCGGCAACCCACCGGCATGTCTCTTCTCCAGTGGCGGCACATCACCATCCATAGATACCATCGTTATTTGCGGAGTTGACAGGGATTTATTGATTACCGCCAATCAACATGCCCTGATATCCGATGAAAAAGCAATCCGAAAGGGAGTTCAGATTTTAAAACAAACGACCGGGATTGAAAACATTATCATGATCGCACCTGAGCACCTGATGCAGAATGCCGCCTTGAGTGGCGCCCAGGTAAACGTTGTGGATGCGGAATATCCTGCAACACTTCCTCGTATGATCATGCAAAACATCCTCGGAAAAACAGTGCCTGCCGGAAAAAGCTGTGAAGATATGGGCGTATGCTTTATCAGTGCCGAGGCGGTGGCCTCCATGGGCACCGCATTTGACCAGGGTCACATACCCTTTTTCAAAAAATTCAATCTTATCAAAAAAGACGGAAATTCGGTAATGGTATCCGCCCGGATCGGAACACCGCTTCATGAAATTTTTTCTGCCTGCGATGTTACCGTAAATGAAAAAGATCGCATTATCCTGGGCGGGCCAATGACGGGTTCTTCTGTTTATTCAGAGCATCACCCCATTCAACCCGATACCGATGCCGTTATGATTCAGGACGGTAAAAACCTGGCACTGGTTTCAGACTATCCGTGCATTAACTGCGGAGAATGTATTCGCATCTGTCCGGCAAAAATTCCGGTGAACATGCTGGTCCGATTTTTGGAAGCCGGGCAATATGAACAAGCCGCAGAAGAATACGATCTTTATTCCTGCGTTGAATGTGGTCTTTGCAGCTTTGTCTGCGTATCGAGAATGCCGATCTTGCATTATATAAAGTTGGCGAAGTATGAACTTGGCCGGATCAGTACAGCGGAGGCAACAAATGCTTAATCAGAAAAAATTCATAGTGTCACACGCTCCTTTCTGGCATGACGGGAGTACAGTAACCGCCCGGAGTTATAATATGATCATTGCTGCGCTGCCTGCGGTGCTGTTTGGTTTTATAAGCTATGGCATGCCTGCGGTGGGTGTGGTTTCACTTTCTATTTCCTCTGCCATTGTCTGGGAATTACTGTTTAACAAAATATCCAAGCGAAGGATCAGCATCGGAGACGG
>CAYPIW010000132.1:0-4139 GCA_964410925.1 uncultured Desulfobacteraceae bacterium | reverse complement strand
GGGGCCGACATTACAATTTTAGCGAAACCGCAAATTTCTATAATACGTACAGAATTCCCCCGGAGCGGTCAAGAAATTTCTGGATGCTGGAGTTGCGCTTTCAAATCGGATACCAAAGGAGATTAAAGATAACCCTTTTAACATTTAATGTGATAGTATAGTAGAAGAGCAAAGAAAACCATGGCTCCAAAGCTTTTTTCAGGTTTCAGGTTTCAGTTGTCAGGTGTTAGGAGTAAGAAACGAATTAGCTGACACCTGACACCTGACAACTGAAACCAAATAGCCATTGTAATCTTAGCAAACAACAGTCTTGATTTACGCCCGGTTCTGAGTTTACTCGTCAGGAGTCACTGGCTTTTGATCGGTTGCCACAAACAGGCCGCGCCTACCTTAGGCTTTTGATAAATTCCCCCACAGCGCTAACGCCTTCCTGATCCACCAGCCGGATGGTTTGGGATCCCACTACGGCGATATCGGCTTTTCCCTTTAGAAAATCCACATCTTTTTTCTCTTTCACACCAAAACCCAGGGCCAGAGGAAGATCTGTGGCTTTCCGGCATCGAGCAAGATATGTTCTCAGCTGTTCGGAAAAATCCGTATCCACACCGGTCACTCCTTTTCTGGCCACGCAATAAATAAAGCCCTTTCCAAAGGAGGCAAGATATTTCATCCGCTCATCCGGCGTAGTTGGAGAAAATATGAAGATCGGAGCCAGGTTGTGTTCTTCCATGGCATCGAGGTAATCCTTCCCTTCTTCCGGAGGAAGATCCGGCACAATAGCACCCTTAATACCGGTTTGGGCCATTATTTGAGTAAACCTGACCACCCCGTATTTAAAAAGAATATTGTAATAACTCATAAAAAGAAATGGAATGTCAAACGATCCAGTAACCTTTTGGGCAAAATCCATGCAGTTTCGGACCGTTGTATTTCTTGAAAGAGATTTTTGATTGGCGTGCAGAATCACCGGGCCGTCGGCAATAGGTTCGGAAAACGGGATTTGCAGCTCCATCAGATCCACACCTGCGTTGACCATGGACTCTATGATGTTGAAACTGTCATCGAATGTGGGATACCCCAGAACGATATGGGTCATTAAAAGGATCTCTTTTTTTTTGAGGCCGTTTTTTATATGCAATTCAACCATGATATTCCTCTGCTTTTTCCTTGATAAATTCCTGCCACTTGGGGTCGGCAAATGCATCGGCCACGGTAAAAATATCTTTATCTCCTCTGCCGGATTGATTGATCAGAATAATATCCCCTTTAGGTATGGTTGGCGCCTCTTTAAATGCCTGTGCAAAGGCATGGGCCGATTCTAAGGCCGGGATCAATCCCTCTTTTTTAATCGTCAGCGAAAGAGCATCTACAACCTCCCTGTCGGTTGCCGCCTCGAATCGGATACGACCGCTTTCTGCAAATTGGGCCAGGATCGGAGATACCCCCACATAATCTAATCCCGCTGCAACACTGTGGGTCTCTTTCATCTGACCGTCGGTGTTCTGTAAAAAATAGGTCTTATATCCCTGGGCCACACCGATGCTTGCATCTTTGGAACACAGGCGTGACGCATGCCTGCCGGAGTTCAGCCCTCTTCCCCCGGCTTCAACCCCTACAAGTTCAACCGGATCATTCAGGAACGCCTTGAAGATCCCCAGGGCATTTGACCCCCCTCCCACACACGCATAAATACGGGCAGGCAGCCTGCCTTCTCTTTCCAGAATCTGTTTTCGGGCCTCTTTCCCAATGATGGATTGCAAAAAAGCGACCATTTCAGGGAAAGGATGCGGACCGCAGGCGGTTCCCAGCACATAATGTGTGGTATCCATATTCGTCACCCAGTCACGAAATGCCTCATTGATGGCATCCTTTAAGATCCGGGTCCCTTCCTTTACGGTAACCACGTCTGCGCCCAGTCGCTCCATCCAGAAAACATTGGGGCGCTGGCGCCGGACATCCACCTCGCCCATATAGATGGTACATTTGAATCCAAACCGAGCGGCCATGGTGGCAGTGGCCACTCCGTGCTGGCCGGCGCCGGTTTCTGCAATAACCCGTGACTTTCCCATCCGTTTGACCAAAAGCCCCTGCCCCATAACGTTGTTGGCCTTGTGGGCTCCGGTGTGGTTAAGGTCTTCTCTTTTAACATAAATGCGTGCACCTCCAAAATGCCGGGTAAGATTTTCAGCAAAAGTTATGGGGGTGGGTCTGCAGGAATACGTTGACATGATATCAACATATTCCTGCCAGAACACGGGGTCATTTTTTGCCTTTTCAAAGGTTTCCACAAGCTCATCAAAAGTGGCAACAAGAATTTCAGGAAGATAAGCGCCTCCGAAGCCTTCATAGTATCCTCTATTTTTCATCGTACAACCTCCTAACCGGGTGTGAATTAAGACTGTTGTTGGCTAAAATTGCCATGGCTATTGGGTTTCAGGGGTTAGGTTACAGGGTTCAGGTGTCAGGTTTCAGGTGTCAGGTGTCAGGAAGCATACGCCATACACTGCCGTTTCCTAAGCTAACTGCCAGCGGCATTCTGGTTCTGGGATTTTCCGCTCTAATATTTTTTCCAATCCATCACAACTTTTTATAGACCTCCAGATCCTCAACGTCCATAGAATTGCTATGCGTCACCTCGTTTTTAACCCTGACACCTGACACCTGACACCTAAAAAAAAGAGGCTTCGGAGCCACGGTTTGTCAATAGACAAGGATCAGCGTTTCCCAAGGGTCTTGATATACACCCCCTTACGAATAAGCGCCCAGTTCCTGTGAAAAAACAAACTGATCTGTTCTACAATACAGCTCTGAATAAATAACGTTTTTTGCCTGTTCAAAGTGCAGAAACCGTTTTACCGTAAGAATCGGAGTGTCCGGTGCAATTTGCAAACTCTTGACATTTTCCCCGGTTACATAGCCTATCCTGAAATTCTGTTTTCCGCCAATGGGCCGCATGTAGTAATTTTCTTCTACAATTTGTGAAAGAGATCTGTCTGACAGCTCGATTTTGTCTATGTTTGCAAACAGTGCCTCGTGGAGATAAATATCCTCGATAAGAACAGGGACCTTATCCACCCGGCTGAGCCTGGAAAAAAAATATGCCCTTTTGTTGGCAAACGGATTTTCCGGGTCGTCTTCGATGGATTTTAAAGTGATTTTTTGCAAAATAGATGTGGTAACTGATATCCCTTTTTTATGAAAAGATGAGAGCGTTCCTGCCAGTGAAAAAAGATCAATCTCTTTTTGGTCTCTGCAAACAAAGGTGCCCGAGCCTCGCTTTCGAATAAGAATTCCTTTGCGAACCAGTAAATCAGTGGCTTGCCTTGCCGTGGGCCGGCCGATACCGTACCGCACGGCAAGACTGTTTTCCGAAGGAATCCTTGACCCTGACGGGTATTTTCCCGAGCGTATGTTGGCCAGGAGGATATCCGACAGTTGGCGGTATAACGGAACAGGTGATTTTGAATTCAGCATAATTGTATGTTGACAAATATCAGTCAAGTTGTCAAGACAATTTTTAACTGCGCAATCCGTTTTTAATAATCTTAAAACAGGTGGCAAACTGGTATCCGGTACAATGCTTGAACTTCCCATCCTTGAATCAGAAATTAACCGACCTGCAATCCATATTCCTGATGAATTGACAAAAGCGGAAAACCTTTTGAAGGAAAAACGATATCTGGAGGTGCTGAGGGTTTCAGAAAAGGTAACCGTTCACAGGTTCAGGGTTCAACGTTCAGGGTTAAGGACAAAGAAGGCATTGAAGATTCGAAGTCCTCATTATAAATGTTCATCTTTCCCAGGTAATTGCCAGTTTAGCTTCAAATGCTGGATCAGGCCTGAAGAAACTGACGCTTTTATCGTAAATACGCATCCCAAATGCAGTCCGGGGATAAGAATGGAACCTTGAACCTTTGAACCCGTGAACGCCTGCAACAAATATTAATAACGCCCGAAGCGTGTTAGAAAAATTAAAAAAGGTCGAGTGATCTTTAAATGGAAGCATTACCGATTTGTTAAAATGGTTTTCACCTGGGGTGATTAAAATTGCCCATAGTATGGCTTTAAAAAATATCCCATATTTATTCCTTCCCGTATACCTGGTGTCAGGTTTCAGGTGTCAGGAATCGCCAGACCTG
>CAYPIW010000131.1:0-21524 GCA_964410925.1 uncultured Desulfobacteraceae bacterium | reverse complement strand
AAATCGACCGGATTTTTAATGCACGCATCATAGATTTCTTGAGAAAAAGATAAACATATGGTTTTATTGTTTCGGTGAGCGGATTCTGTATCTGCTTTTTCCATATAGTTAGAGACCTCCTTGCCGGAAATGGCCTCTAACTATATGAAATCATTAATAAAAAGTATAGGCAACTATTTCCTTTACTATCAACATGTTGCAGGTTTTTATCATGGGGTCTACTATAGGTTGCGCTTGACTAAAATCACGCTCCCCTAAATCCGTTATAATGAGAATAAAAGAATAATAAAAGATCGGTGGAGGAAGAAATGAAGAGATATAAACATTATATTACAGTGCTTGTCATTTTAGCCGTTTCAACAGTTTTTGGCTGTACCCATGTACAAAAAAATGATGTCGTATTTCAATCATCTACGATTAATGCCTTGCTCAAGGGAGTCTATGACGGAGATGTGAGTTTTGGAGAGCTAAAAAGAAATGGTGATTTTGGCATAGGGACCTTTAATGCCCTGGATGGCGAAATGATTGGGCTGGAGGGCGCATTCTATCAAATAAAGGTGGACGGTGTGGCATATCCGGTTAAGAATTCAATGAAGACGCCTTTTGCCGTGGTTACATTCTTTGCTCCCGACAAGACGGTGATGCTGGATACGACAGATAATTATACGCAGTTGAAGACATATCTGGATGGTCTGTTGCCGTCACGGAATATATTCTATGCCATCAAGGCAGAGGGTAAATTCAAATATATCAAGACCCGGAGCGTTCCCGGACAAAACAAACCGTATCCTCCGCTTGTCCAAGTGGTGAAAAAGCAATCGTTCTTTGAATTTCAGGATATAGAGGGAACCATTGTGGGGTTCCGTTCTCCTGACTATGTACAAGGAATAAATGTCCCGGGGTATCACATGCACTTTATCACTCAGGATAGAAAAGCCGGGGGGCATTTGCTGGAATGCCGGATTCAAAATGTGAAGGTTGAGATAGACAATATCCATAATTTTTTTATGGCCCTCCCTCATGGCGGAGAGTTTTATCGTGCAGATTTAGCCCAGGACGAAAAAAAGGATCTGGAAACGGTGGAGAAAGGAACTTCGCGTACAGGTATTGAGAAGTTGCCAGTGCACAGACACCCTTAACTGAAATTTTAAAGGAAGAATAAAATAATGAAAAGATTTGGAATGCTTTTTATCATAGCGATCATAATTTGTTTTGCAGAAACCGCCATAGCTGCCGTCAAAATCAAACTTGGTGTTGTCACCAAACAAGGTTCGGCACAAAACATTGTTGCAGAAAAATTTCAAGAACTTATTGAACAGCGATCCAAGGATAACATCAAGGTACAAATCTTTGATTCCGCCTCGCTCGGCAATGAAACCGAGATTTTACAACAGGTCCAAATGAATACCATTCAGATGGCTATTATAACAGGTGGTTCTTTTGACACGTTTGATGCCATGGAAAGTGTCATTAACTATCCCTTTCTCTTTAAAAATTATAAGCAGGCAGATACCATACTGGACGGCCCGTTGGGAGCCGAATTGCTAAAAAGCCTGGAAGCATACGGATTTAAAGGACTGTGCTTTTCTGAAAATGGCTTTAGACATCTTACCAACAACAAACGGCCGGTTAGGTGCCCCGAAGATATTAACGGACTAAAAATCAGGGTTATGGTTTCGCCGGTCCACAAAGCCATTTGGCAGGCACTGGGGGCGAATCCAGTCCCCATGCCCTGGCCAATCAATACTGAATTGGAACAGGGCATAATCGACGGTCAGGAAAATCCGCTCTGGGTCATGGAAATTTATAAATTCTATGAAATACAAAAATACATGACGCTTACCCGCCATGTCTATTCCTTCCATATTGATGTGGCTTCGCTCCAATGGTGGCAAACTTTAGCTGCCAAAACCCAAAAAATGATTCAAGAGGCCATGCATGAGGCCGCTGTGTTCCAGCGTAAAGACAATCGGTCAAAAAATGCAGCCCGGCTTAAGTTTCTTAAAGAAAAAGGTATGCAGGTGGAAGAACATCCCGATATGGATGCCTTCCGTTCTCGGGTGGCAGGGCTCAAGGATATGGATATATACCGGGATCCAAAAGTCCAGGTTTTTCTTATAAAAATATTGGATGCAACCAAATAACAAGGTGCATTACCAGGTTGTTAATTGCTATCCAAGACTTCTTTGGTATCAGGTGTCAGGGGACATGTAGGTTTCAGGTGTCAGTGTTCAGGTTTCAGGTCTGGCGATTCCTGACACCTGACACCTGAAACCTGATTTCAAGGCTTTCGCTCAAAAAATGAATAATTTAATGTGTGTGATAACCATTTTAACAAATCGGTAATGCTCCCTTTCAATTATCTTCCACAGAAATCAGGTGAGCAGACGAAACCACAACTTCATTAGACAAATTTTTATTTTTTTGAAAGTTTGACCGGTTCGCGTCCGGGAGCGGAAATTCCGCGGCGCTCGAGTAGCGATCCGTCCTGCCGGTAAAGATCGATCAATGCCTTGAGGTAGTTGGTAAGGGCCTGAACCTCAGCGATCCGGCTGACCAATAGATCCCGCTGAGCTTGAGCCACCTGAAAACTGGTTGATTTTCCGACTCTCAGTTTTTCGGTTTCGATCCGGAATTTTTCCTCATCGAACATGCGGGTGACCGATGAAGCGGCAATCTGCTGCCTGGTACGGTTGACCTCAATGTAGGCGGTGCGAACGTCGACTTCCACGAGCTGTGAAAGATTCTCCAGAGCTTTTTGCGCCTGTTCCCGGGTCATCAGCGCTCTCCGGTGAAGGGCTTTAGCATCCCGATTATAAATCGGATAATTAAATTTGACTCCCGCCATAGCATCATAACTGTCTTCGTTGATAGTATCAATGGAATCGCCAAAGGAATTTGAATACCCGCTTTTGCCAAGTGTGATGAAAAGATCCATTAAGGGCAGCAATCCGTTCCTGGTTTTAACAAGCTCTAAATCGCCGCGCAAAATTTCCAGCCGGGCCTCGTTTAGAATCGGACAAATGCCCATGGATACGGCCACATGCAGCTCAACGTCTTCCAGTTTGATTTCGGGCAAGGTCGGCTGATGAATTAAATCAATTTCCCGCTGCCAGATTCCGGGCCCTGCGGGATTGAGCAACCGCAGCAGCTGCAGGTGAATAGATTCCTTGTTGGCCCGTGCTTCGATGAGAGCCTGCTCCTGTGCCGCAACTTCGGCCTGGACGGCCGCCAATTCAGCCCTGGCCAATCTGCCGACGGATATCAGTTCTTTGGTTTCGTTGAGTTGCTGACGGGCGACTTTCAAGGACTCCTCAACAATTTCGATCTGACGCCGGGCCAGCGCATAGTCCCAGTAAGTGCGTTCCACATCCGCCACCAGGAACTCGATAAACCCCCGCAACTCATATTCCGACATGCGCGTGTCCAGGCGTGCCTGACGTAATCGGGCCAGGTTCGTGTCCGTGCCGTAACCTTTCAACAGCGCCTGGGTAACCGTCATACCCAAGCGGGTCGAATAAAAACTGTCCTCGTAAAGAGACGAGTCACGCATCTGCGTACCGGCTTCCAGGGCAACCCTTGTGCCGGTCGGGAAATATTGCTCCATAGAAATGATGCTTTCTAATGTATCGATATTAAAATCCTCGGTTTCAGATCCGGATCTTGCAAGGCTTTTTTCTTCCATCCTGCCGGCGGAGACGTCCGCGCTTGTTACCGGATCAAAAACAGCTCTTTCCCGGTCCTCAAAAGTTTGCTGAATCGAGGGATTCAATCTTTGCACCACAAACGATCGATTGTTCTCAAGGCAAAGCAAAATGGCTTCGGTGATGGTGACTTTCAAAGGCCCCGGAGATACCTTTTGTGCCGTAATCTCCTCGGGTTGCTCCGCAGACTCCAGGCGCATGTCCACCGCTGTGTCAGCAGGAATATTCAACCCTCCCATGGTTCGGTCAATTCGGTCCGGAGCCAGCGTACAGGACGCCCACACCAGCAATACCCAGCACACGGCAAAGAACCCTGACAGACAATGATAACCTCTTACAAACATCATTTCAGATCCTCATTTCAGATCCTCATTTATGGATGGACACTATACTATATCGTTTTTTGCTTTACGATGACAACCAAAAACTGCCTTGAACATATGACGCGTCTTTCAACATGCCTGACAGGAAAAAACAGAACCATCAGAGCGCCGTATAGATCCTTTCATCAACCATTTTTTCGTTGCAATATCAGTCCTAAAAGTGCAAAATTCTTTCTGCCGTGTTCGTCTGAACATATTTTATCAACGGACCGATTTTAATGACAAGGGAAAGGGTGTTTACTTATGAAATCCGGCGGCCGTAAAATTTTTATTCTGACCATTCTTCTGATTGGAACAGCCATGGGATTGGGCTGGGTAATTTTCGGTCAATTTCAGAGCCGGAGCAGTTCGAGCGAAAGCGGTAAGACACGACCGGTGCCCGTGGAAGTGGCTCAGATTCAACTGGGTCCGATCGCGTTACAGCGGACGTTCAGCGGTGAGTTGGAAGCCCTGACTGAGTTTGTTGTTGCGCCGAAAATCAGCGGCCGAGTGGAGCGTGTGATGGTGAATATCGGCGATACGGTAAAGCAGGGTCAGATTGTGGCAGAACTGGATAATGACGAGTATATCCAGGCTGTCGCCCAGGCCCGGGCCGATCTATTAGTGGCCGAAGCCAACCTGTCCCAGGCTGAAAGCGCCCTGGATATTGTCAATCGCGAGTTTAAACGCACCGAGTCACTGTTAAAGCGGGGCATCGCATCCGATTCTGAATTTGATGCTTCCCGGCAGGATCAACTGGCAAAGCAGGCTCAACTTAAAGTGGCTGCAGCCCAGGTAACCAAGGCCGAATCATCGCTGGAAACCGCAAATATCCGGCTCGGCTACACCAAGGTCACGGCCGGCTGGACCGGCGGCGGCGAGCATCGCGTTGTGGCCGAGCGTTATGTGGACGAAGGTCAGACCGTGGCCGCCAACGCGCAGCTGCTTTTGATCGTCGAACTACATCCCATCGTCGGCGTGGTTTTTGTCACCGAAAGAGACTACGCATACCTGAACCCCGGACAGCTCGTTTCGTTAACCACGGACGCCTATCCCGGCGAACAGTACACGGGCCGCATCGATCGCATTGCCCCCGTCTTCCGCAAGTCCACCCGGCAGGCGCGGGTCGAGATGACCATCGAGAATCCACAGCATCGACTCAAACCCGGGATGTTCATCAGGGCCACGGTGGTATTGGCCCGGGTGCCGGAGGCCACTCTCGTCCCGGAGCAGGCCTTGACCGTTCGTGATGAGAGGAGCGGTGTTTTCATCGTCAGTGAGGATGGACGATCCGTCGTCTGGCGCGAAGTAAAAGTGGGCATTCACGAAGGCGACCGGGTTCAGGTGGAAGGCGAAGGCCTGTCCGGGTGGGTGGTAACCCTGGGTCAGCAGCTGGTAACCCACGGTTCCCCAATTACAATCCCCGATGGTCAGAACAAAACTGCTGCCGGCCGCGAGAAGGTTGACTCCCGATGAATCTGCCGAGTTTCAGCGTCAAGCGCCCGATTTTCACAACAATGGTGACCCTGATCCTGGTCATTCTCGGGGCCGTCTCTTTGAGCAGATTGCAGATCGACATGCTGCCCAACATCGAACTGCCGACCCTGAGCATCCGAACGGATTACGAGGGTGCCAGTCCCGAGGTCATGGAGCGATTGGTGACCCAGATTATTGAAGAGATTGTGGCCACGGTGCCCGGGGTAGAGGAAATCACGTCATCCTCTTCAGAGGGCCGAAGTACGGTTCGTGTCAGTTTTGTGTGGGGTACGAAAATCGACACTGCGGCAATTGATGTTCAGGGCAAAATCGAAGACGAACTCAACGAATTGCCGGAGGATATCGTCAGGCCCCGCATCCGAAAATTCGACATTGCCAGTTTTCCGGTAGTTCTGCTGGGAATTTCCAGCACTCTCGATCCCGTGGAACTCACGGAACTGATCGAAGTCCAGATCCGTTATCGCTTTGCCCGCATTCCGGGTGTGGCGCAGGTTGACGTTTGGGGTGGCTTCAACCGAGAGGTCCGGATCGAACTGGACATTGACCGGATCAAGGCCGTGGGTCTGCCTCTGGACCGGGTGCTTGAGACCATTCGCGACGCCAACCTGGATCTTCCTGCGGGCAAGATCGAACAGGGACGTTATGAGGTCACGCTGCGCGCACCGGCCGAGTTTATCAGCCTCGATCAGATTCGAGACACGGTCATCGTCCGCCGTGACGGCAGCGCCATAACGCTGGGCCAAATCGCCGAGGTCAAAGATACCTATGAGAAGCTGACGCGTATTGTCCGCGTTAACGGCATGCGCGGACTGCGCGTGGCGATTCGCAAACAGGCCAATGCCAATACGGTCGAGGTGTCTAAACGCATCCTGGCTGAAATTGAGGCGGTCAATAAGGCCTTTCCTCAAATCAACATTGTTCCGGTCATCAACCAGGGCAATTTCATCGAACGGTCCATCGCCAACGTTGCCCGCTCGGTACTTTACGGGGGCGGGCTGGCCATTGTGATATTGCTCTTTTTCCTGCGCAACATCCCAAGCACGCTGGTAATTTCCCTGTCCATTCCGATCTCCATCGTGACCACTTTTGCGTTAATATTCTTCGGGGGGTTCACGATCAACCTGATGACCCTGGGCGGACTGGCCCTGGGAGTGGGCATGATGGTCGACAGTTCCATCGTGGTACTTGAAAACATTTTCCGCCGTCGCAGTGAGAACAGAGAAGCGCCCGATAAAGCAGCGGTGGAAGGTGCCCGGGAAGTCGGGACGGCAATCATCGCCAGCACCATAACCACGCTGGTCATTTTTCTGCCGTTGATTTTTGTTCGCGGCGTCTCGGGTATCCTTTTTAAGGAACTGGCGTATGTGATCATCTTTGCGCTGATCTGTTCGCTGGCGGTGGCACTGAGTGTGGTGCCCATGCTGTCGTCCAGGCTCCTGACCTCAAGCCGGCAACCGCTCAAGAAGCCGCCGTTTCGAATGAGCCGCTGGGCCTCCGCCGCCGGTTCTCTGTTTTCGAGTCTGGAAAACGCATATCTGGATTTGTTACGTCGAGTCCTGGGGCATCGCCTGGTCACTGTCTTTGCGGCCGCCGCCGTACTGGGCGCAAGTCTGCTGTTCTTGCCTCTGATCGGAAGTGAATTTTTGCCCCCCAGTGATGAAGGCGAGGTTAATGTAACCGGTAAGATGGAAATCGGTACCCGACTCGATCTGGTCGACCGCCAGACACGGATAATGGAGCAGATCATTCAGCCGGCCGTGCCCGAGGCGGTGGCATCGGTGGTCAGCATCGGCGCCTCGGGCTGGCGGGCTGACGCGGGTTCGGAGGGTGAAATACGCATGTCTCTGATTTCGGCCGCCCAACGCAAACGCTCCAATGTAGAAATTGCCCAGGACCTGCGACGCCGTTTGGACGGCAGGGTCCCCGGTATGGAGATCCGTACCCGGGCACCCCAGGGCCAGTTTTTACTTGAACGGCTCCTGGGCGGAGACCAGGGACTGACCGTCGAGATTCGCGGCTACGATCTTGCCACCCTCGATGCTTTGGCCGGAAGGGTTGTAAAATTGATCGTGGATGTGCCGGGCATCACGGACGTTCAAAGCAGTCTCGAAGCCGGCATCCCCCAGCAGGAAATCCGCGTGAACCGTGAAAAAGTCGCCGATCTCGGTCTGAGCGTTCGCGACGTTACCCAGCTCCTGCAAACCGCGGTGGCCGGTTCCAAAGCCGGCGAATACCGAACCGGGGGCAATTCCTATCGTATTCTGGTGCAGCTCAAGGATGCCGAGAAACGATCCCTGGACGAAATTCTCAACCTTACGCTGACAACCGAATCTGGTGAAAAAGTGGCCCTGCGCAACGTGGTCTCGTCAGAACTGAGCCGCGGTCCGATTCTCATCGACCGCAAAGACCAGCAGCGAATGGTAACGGTTCAAGCCAATATCGCAGGACGCGATCTGGGATCTGTGGCCCTTGACGTGCAGTCTCTGCTGGATCAAATTCCACGCCCCGTGGGCTATGATCTTGCGGTCGCCGGAAATTTCGAAGAACAGCAAAAGGCCTTCAGGGAATTGGTCATCTCACTTGTTCTGGCGCTGGTCCTCGTTTACATGGTGCTGGCCTGTCAATATGAATCGTTCCTGGATCCGCTGATTGTCATGTTCTCCGTTCCTTTGGCTGCGGTCGGCGTGCTCGTGGCATTGTTTATTACGAAAACAACGCTGAATGTTCAGTCCTACATCGGCTGCATTATGCTGGGGGGGATCGTCGTCAACAACGCGATTCTCCTGGTGGACCAGGCCGGTCGATTGGTTCAAGACGGTATGCGTACACGCGATGCCCTGATCGAGGCCGGTCGTCGAAGATTGCGCCCGATTCTGATGACCACATTGACCACCATCCTCGGCCTGATGCCGCTGGCACTCGGTATCGGCGAAGGCTCCGACGCTCAGGCTCCGCTGGCACGGGCGGTTGTCGGAGGCCTTACCGGATCGACGCTGATTACTTTGGTACTTATCCCGGCGGTTTATTCATTGTTTCATCCCGACCCGAAAGCGAAGCGCAAGTGATCCGTTTCCCGGTTAATCAGAATCCCGGCATCCGTTGGGGATGTGCTGATAACCGGGCTCGGAAAGTTTTGTGTCAATCAGAAAAATGAACGAAGGGGCCGGACCCCGGCCACCGGTGACGAAATCATGCGGGCACCCGGGAAGATTGTTACATTTAAATGGGACTATCTGATTTGATACATTGGATTCCAGATGTGTTCGCTTTTGCAGTGCGGGCACCGGCTCGGGCGGGTAAATCGCTTTCGTTTTTCAAAAACAAATCCGCACTCCAGACACTCGGCAGGTATGATGATCAGTTTTTTTCTCCGAGCGGTTACAGAAGCCGCAATATGAGAAAGATGCTCATAGACCTCTTTTTCCCGAATTCCCAAGGTCTGGGAGAGATCTTTGGCATTCATCTCCTTTTTATTCAAAACCTCCATGATCTGCTTTCTGATGGTTTGCATATAACCTATTGATTGAGCAACCATAACAGCGCCTTAGCTGTGTTGAGTTTTTACGAATTCATCGCCGTCAATATCAGATAAAAAATAATACCTTCAGCGATCACCATATAAATAATCGTTTGATATAATTGATACAGCTTTTCTCTGAACATGCCGAACCCGAGGATGCATCCCATGGAACTGATCGTTGCGACCAGCAGGTAGGCCCTTAACAAATCTTCCCTGGCCCAAAAAAGCAGCAATATAAAAACCAGTAACAGCCCACCCAGGGGCCATATTAAAATCATGATGCCAAATTTTGAATACGGGTTGCAATACCCATTCCTTTGGTCCTCATCCACCTCTTCTATTTTCTTGAGTGGAACAACACTTAAACAAAACAGGAACAAAATCACAAAAAAAGGAATCAGACCGGTATCCGATGTGTTCATAAAATATCCCAGCATGATGGGCGTTACCAATCCCATACTTATAGTGGTCGTTGCCGCAAATGGATATCTCCTCAGGCGGATAGGTCTGGAGGAATATAAAAGCCCCAGTACGGGAAGAAGCAGAAAGAGTAATAATGTAACACAGGATTTATAAACAAAAAAAGGATAACCCACCGAAAGTATAAGAAGTACAAAGGAATAGATGAGTGCTTGAGCCGGTTTTATTTTGCCGCAAGGAATGGGTCTGTGAGATTTGCTTAACCGGTCAATTCCCCGGTCGGTCCATGAATTAAAGCTGTAGATAAAATTTGTTGAAATCAGGGTCACTGCAAGGGCAATAATAATATCATACAGATCTGTTCCTCCGGCCAGTTCTGCTCCAATAAGGTATGAAAAAAAAGCGATCAGGGCGGCATCACTGCGACACAATTGGAAATATGAAATCATGCCAGTCCAACCCATACATCTGTATCCCGGTTATACCTGATGTTAAATACTATTGGGGTATTGAATTTGCTTTTATATTATTGAAATAGATGGGGCCCATTACTGCCAGTTGTATTAAAAAAATAATACTCATTGCGGCCAAGGACCGGCCGGAAGTCCTTCCCCGTTCAGAGGAGAAAAGTCTCACCAATAAAAAGGTAAGGGTGACTGCGGGCAGGCCGGAGGTTAAGATGTCAAAGGGTTTGTTAAACCAGCCCGTGATCTTAAAAACAATCGCTTGAAGTCCCCAGACGGTTGTAGCCGTCAGGGCTGCATAAATCCAGGATCGGTTAATGGTGCCAAACCATCCTGAACGCCAGATAAAAACTACCGCTACAGCAGTCAGCCCATAAAGCCAGAATACAGACATAAACTCATGAGGATTCCATTGAGTCCTGAATGCAAATACAGATTTGGCATAGGGTATGGGGCCAACCCAATTTATTGCAACGATGTTTCCTGCAATATGAACCGATACGGCAAGGAATATAGCTCGATGTAAACTTTTGGTATACGCGTATCCCACAGCGAACATGGAGAAGAAAATAATCAGCAATTCCAGGGTAAGCGGCCTGTTTCTTAAATATGTCCAGCAAAATGTCGCAATATAACTTATAATTTCAGAAAACGATCCCCTTAAATATTCAAGCCGTAAATTTTCTCCTGTCACCATTGCATAAAAAAGAGGAATCGCCATTAACGTAATTCCATACATTACCCAGAGTAGGCGCATTACAGGAACTTTTAAAATAAAATTCATCAGCAGAATAATAATCAAAATGGTAGTGACATTCCAGAGGGTGTGATGCAGGGCCACATAATAGGAAAAAGAGCGTTGGTCCGCCAGGATTGCAGTCTCCACATAACAGCGAAATAATGAAAAAAACAAAAAATAGACGGGAGCAACGATATTCAGAAGAACTTTCCAGTTGGGCAAGTTATCTGCTGCGTCCATAGTAATATCTTTAGGCGTTTCTTTGAACGTTAAACTCATATCGAAGATTCAAGCGAATCTATTTTCCTGTTTTTTTCTTGTCGCCGGATGGGATTTTTTTTATTATTCCGGCTAATATATCTCCATTTTCAAGCTTGAAACCTCTCACAAGAACCCTTTGTCCCTCCCATAAAATAGTCCTCAAAGAAGTAATATAAGACGTATGCCCCCTTTCATTTACAAAAGCGGTCATGTAATGCTTGCTGCCGACCTTAAATTCAATTAATTGTACCTTTTTTTCTCCGACGATTAAATAGGCTTCTCTTTGATTAATTTCAGAAATAACCGCATTAAGTTCAACAGGCTCCATGCTATCAAGATCGATACTCTCCTTTGAAGACGCAGCCGTATGATCAGGATATGAAAATCCGCACACGCCTATGGCAATCAAGAGAAAAAGTGTTTTTGTAAAAACATTGATATAATTCATAAGTCCCTCCCGTTACTTAATAACCCGTTAATCATTAATTTGTCGCCAATAATAGGTAGTTAAATCTGTCGTTACATTTGGATCTATAGTTAAAATGCCGCCTTCGACTCCAATATACATCTGCGGCCCGCCTTGAAGCACGGCAATTGACGGTGCCGATGCTATGGAGGTTCCGATAACCTTGCAGCGATCCAGTTTTCCCTGCGTAACCACATTTTCTTCCGCATCCGTCTCTATTTCATCGCTATATTCGTGAGCGGCTTCTCCGGTTTTATAGTTAAGGGCATAAAGACGAGCCTGCCCTCTGCCGGAAACCACTACGCACGGATCATCGCCTTCGTCGCCGCCGCCCGACTCGGGCGTATAGGTGGTAAAATAGACCACACCGTTAAAAACGGTAACAGAAGATGTGACCTTTTCTCCGGAATTTTCCAGTTGGATATACCAGCCTTTTGAATTCTCAAGCGCTTCTCGAACTTCGGTCCTTTGATTCTCGTTACCGAGTACAATCGTGTTGTCGGTAACATCCGTGAGATCAGATTCGGTGAGTGTCGTAAAACTAGCAGGATCTTCCCAGGAATTCTTTATAGCGTAAATACGGTTTACAACGGTTGTCTTTTCAGGATTTGCACGGTCCCCGGTCCCGAAAAAGATCATCTCCCCGAAGTTTTCCTCAACCGCATCCGGAGCATAAAAAATCTTTCTCTGGATACCGGCCGAAAAAAATTTTCTCCGGCTCCATGTGCCGTCTTGATTGTCATCCTTAAAAGCAAAAATACATCCCCCGAGATCTCCCGCATAAATCCGGTTTGTATAGCCGCTATCGTTTGAGTCGAATCCCCTAACGTCCACAATGCAATGGGTCATATCCGTATAGTATCCGGCATTGACATTCAGGCTGCTGATCGCCCCGTTCAAGACCTTTATGGTGAAAACCGCCTTTCCCACGGTATCGGGGACGTTGGGAGTAGTCTGATCCTGGTTGGTGTCATAGCCTCCGCCCAATAAGAAAACCGTATCCGATCCGCTTGAGGTCTTTATCTTATGTGTGGTCGGTGTACACCAGGACTGACCCAGGGTTGCGGCTGCACCATCATCACTGTCATTGCCGTCGCCATCTTCGGTAGCCAGAAAAGTGGACTCTATCTTATAAAGATAACCTGGCGCGTTATAAGTCGTAATATCAAGGGCATAATAGTTATCCCCTCCCCGGCGCTCTCCAAAAAAGAGAATCTTCTGGTTGGTCGTTTCATATACCACAGGGGCGCCGTCCACAAAATAGTCATGGACGGTCGTTGTATCAGACAATAGTTGCAACCGTATGAGTTGATCCGGAGGAATGAACCCCCATTCTTCACTGCCATCGCTATCTTTAAAACAATGCATCATCCCGCCATTGCTTCCTGAAAAAATAAAAGACTCGTCCAGAGAACCGTTACCGTCGGTATCATAGTGTACAATCGATGGCTTTGAATGGAGGATGTCTCCCAGTATCCAGTCCCTGCTTGTGCCATGTATGTCGGTGATTACGTCATTTTTTTCAGTTTCGGTGGAAACGCTGAGTATCGCGGGTGTAATAGTGACGTTGGAAGTTGAGAAGGCATTCGATGTATGGGTCAGGTTGGCTTGAGATCCCATATAGGTATAAAGATTCCGTCCTGACTGATCCAGGAGGATTCCGCCGATGCCTCCTTCAAGCACATTGGGTCCGTCGGAAGAGATGGACCAGAAAGATCTGGCGTTGTCCTTGATGGATCCGTCCGAGAGTGTCGCCGCAAGCCCGTTAGCGTCAATGATAATTCCCTGCGAATCAAGTCCGTACTTCTTAATATTGCCGGCCCACCTGCCGTCGTTCTGGGGTTTGAAGAACCCCACGTAAAGCCAATTGCCAGCAAAGGTTCGGTTCATCCGGCTCACGGGGACCACCGGAGAAACAAACACCGCATTTATATCCGCAATATCGGTCATGATCCTCGAAAAGACAGCGCTAAGGCCGGAGATACTGTTCGCCGTGTAGTACAACCCGCCGCCGTTTATTGCCGTATCCTGTAAAAGCTGCTGCTGTGTCCGAAAGCCGATGGTATAAGTAATAACATTCTGTTTTTCAAATGAATCTCCGGATGTGCCCAAAGAAGAATTCAGATCATTTTCATAAAGATACTTGGCCACATCGTCCAGATAGTCCGAACCATCATCTGGGTAAGTCCCGGGGTCATTGCCGTCATTGTCATAATCACCAATGGTATCGCCGTTGATATAGGTTCCGGATGAAAGCCTCCAATCTTTATCCTTGGTGGGTTCACCGTCCGTCATCAGGATGATATAGTTCTTCTGGCAGCGGTACTGCATGGGGCTGGTGTAAGTACCCGTGTTGTACCAGCTTGTCTTTGCGGCAAAGTAAAGACCGGCCTCGGCCAGGGTCTCGGCCAACGGGGTCCAGTCTGTAGTATTAAGATCGGCTACCGAACTAATTATAGTGGCTTTCTCCGTATCGCACGGTTGAACGATATGCCCTCCCTGATTATTGTTGAATCTCATGAGCCCGAATCTCACATTCACATTGGCCGGGTCATTGATGATTGACGTGATGACCTCCTTGGCCACGGAAATCCTGCTGCGCATAGGGCCGGTTACGGACTCATCGTAGTTTATCCAGTTTCCCATATACAGATCTTTTGATGATCCCGGGCACGTATACCCGCCGTCCGAAGCCTGTATCCCATATTCAACCTGTCCATAGGTTTCTAGAGCCGTCTTAACCGCCGGACAGTTCAAAACACTGGTGCTGCTTGCAAATATTTCATAGCTCGACCCCCCAAACCATCCAGAAACTTTTTGATAAATCACATCATTCGTATAGGAACCCGAATAGGTTGTGGCCGGATTGTAGTACTCCCCCGGAACATCCTCCTCACTCATGCTCCCTGAGGTGTCAAAAATAATGAGGATATTGGGTTCAACCGAGATGCTTGTGGCCCCGTAAATGCTGGTATCATCCGCCCGAAGCCGAGACGAAAAAATAAAAATCAGGACCAGAATTATTAAAAAATATCTTTTCATGGCCGATCCTCCTTTTTAATACAAATAACAAACGCCAGATTTATCATTGATGATTCAGCAAAAAGTCCCAAAATACCGTTTTCTCTTCGAGCCGCAGGCCGTCATTCCGGCGAAAGCCGGAATCCAGTCTTTTCAAATAATTGCAGACTATCCGAACTCCTCCCGGATTCGATCCGGGATCTACCGGAGTAACGACTTTTTGCGAGTTCATCATCATTGGTTAAGACATTTCAATTAATATTTATTAAAGACCTTATATGCTCCTATCTGAACCTTGCTTCCGTTTACGGAAGTCGCTGTAATTCCATATCTGCGGATTTCAAAATTATTTAAACTATACCCGGACCCCACCGGAGGAGGAGATATATGCTGCTGCGTTGGCAAATTATTGGCGTTAGCGATATCAGAGTCTGTATTCTGGATACAGCGAATCTCTACATCCACATCGGACGTACCGTCAGAATCTATATCTACCTCATCCTGAGTGTATAAAGCCGCCGTCTCATCAGATGACAGGAAATTTTCTGTCATCCATGTACTGGTAATTTCCAGTGCATAATGATTACCTGACTCAGCCTGGTACAGGTTTTGAACGGCCTGTCTTCCGTTTGCGGCGATCTGCACCTCGATGATGGACGTTGTGATGGCCGAGATACCCAGCAGCGTGAGCAACACCAGCATGATCATGGCTAAAACGATTATTGATCCATCCTCATTTTTCAGCAGTGATTTTTCTTGCATGGGTTATCCTCAATTCATTTTATTACGAACAATGTCACAGGGACTGAGATTTTACACCTACAAGCACGAGCGGAGTTTTTTCGCCTCGACCAGTGACCCTTATTTTTATCAGCTTGGTATTCTGTATCGGTTTGTCATCGGTAACCGTCCAGGAGATCGTATAATAATCGTCAGGAGTTGGTTCCTGATGCGATTCGCCTTCCGAGTCCGTCCCTGACGGAGGATCTCCGAGGTCCTCTAATAGATGATTGGAGTATGGCAGGGCCATAAGTTCTTCGAGCTTATCCTGGGCCCAGGTTATACGGGTTGTAATCTTACCGGCCGTGGAATTGCACTTAATGGCCGAGATATGCATGGTGGCAACAGCAAGCAGACCAATGGCAAAAATACTAATGGCAATCAATACTTCTATCAGGGTGAATCCCTGGTCTTTTTGTATGATTTTGACCCCGGTCTGTTTTGTGTATCCCTTGTCCTGTCTCATGTCATCATCCTGTCTGCTTAATTCAGCCCTAAATTCCGGCACTTGACAACGGTTGTTAACCATTTGCGGCTATAATGATCATTTTGCGCACCTATAATCTGACTTCCTTGCTGATTATAGTAAACCATGTTGTTTGGAGAAGCCCTCAAACTCCTGCCGGTCCGGGCCACAATGGTTATTTCCACCGATCTGATTCTGGATAGATCTCCGGACGAAACGTTTGTGCCGTTGAGGTTCAGCACAACCGGAGGAGAAGCTCCGTCCAGATAAACAAAATCGAGGGCATCGATGTTCTCAGCTACGGCCTGATTCCCGCCACCGGTATTTCTTACCAAATTGTTGTCGCTCAAAGAATAGCCTATGATTTCATTGGTACCAGTCACATAACCATCCGGAGGATTGACATCTTCCATAAATACAATGGAAGTTGAATTAGCTTCTATAATTTGTTTTATGGGATAATCAGTGGTACCATGTTTTGACTCTGGAATAGGGTCGTCGGAAGGCAATGTTGTCGAATTATTGTAGGGATCACACCCTGCCATTCGGATCTCTCTTTGCATATGATACATTGCAGCCCTGATATTTTGCTGCATGGCAGCAATCTCTTCCTGTATCTGATAGGATTTAAACTGGTTTAAAAAAGTCGAATAGATCGCTCCAATGGCAAGCAAAGATACGGCCATGGCCACCAGAAGCTCCACCAGGGTAAACCCCTGCGTGTTTGATTTTTCTTTTTTATTGAATTTCATGCGATCGTTCCTTAATATTCCCATTTGGCACCGTTCCATCGTCGCATAACAATAAGACCGTTGGTCCTTTTGCCGATACCGTAACTCGTGCCAGCGCTCGAATTGTCCAAATAAACATAGCCTGCATTACCGGTTCCTCTTGCGTTCATCACCGCCACGTTATTGGCAAACGTAATTTCGTCTCCAAAGGTGCTGCCGATGGGGGTGGCATTTCCATGACCATATGCCACGCCGCTTCCGTAATTATTCAGAAGAACGGTTTTTACGACAATATTATCCGTACCGCTCCAGCTGTTATCAGGTCCCTGACCGGAACACACCTGATATTGATCTGATGCGGTATTAAAAACAATGGCCCAATCCGAATTGTTTTTTATTGCGGACAGTTTTGCAAGCTGCAGGTTTGAATAAAGATCACGGGCCGCACTTCTCAAGCGATATTTCGGCAGCCAGCTTAAAAAATCAGGCACGCTCACAGCCGTCAATATGCCCAGTACAACGATAACTATGATAAGCTCTATCACCGTGAATCCGCATCTTTTTCGCATGCCGGCAACTCCTTAGCTTGATAATTATACAAATTCCATGCCACAATGTTTGTTTATTAAAAAATATTTTAAAAATAGAGTTTGCGCGAAACAGGTTTCTGTTAATATCTAAATGATTTAACTAGTAAATATTTAAATATATATCGGCCGAACGGCAATATTGAAGGTTTTAGAATTGAAAAACACCGTGTTGAAATGCAATATGATCCATAGAAAAACTATAAATATATTTAACATTAGTATTAAAAAAGTTTATAGTTGGTCCCTGTTACTGACATATTTTGTCGCATTTTTAAA
Source organism: uncultured Desulfobacteraceae bacterium (assembly GCA_964410925.1). Taxonomy (GTDB): domain Bacteria; phylum Desulfobacterota; class Desulfobacteria; order Desulfobacterales; family UBA11574; genus S5133MH16. Next base: position 4,227 of record CAYPIW010000131.1, on the reverse strand, counting down.
CATTTGTATGCCCGCGGTGGGGCTGAACTCCGGATTGCTTTGCCGGCGTTTTTTCTTTTCCCTGATTCGTGTCCAATCGGGATGATTGGTCCAGTGGTTGAAGGCTTCGGGATGGGGCATCAGACCGAAAATCCTGCCGCTGGGGTCACATATCCCGGCGATATCATGGACCGATCCATTGGGGTTGAAAGGAAATCTCAGATCCGCGGGCATGCCGCCGGGCATTGCATACCGGAGCACCACCTGGTGATCATCAATCAGACGACGGATGGTAGTGGGATGGGCATAAAATTTCCCTTCCCCATGCCTTACGGGAAGTTCCAGCCGTTCCATCCCGCGGGTAAATATACAGGGAGATTCGGGGACAACCGTTAATGCCACCCAGTCGTTTCTAAAATTCCCACAGTCATTAAAGGTAAGTGCGACCGATCGCCGGGTGTAGTCATGGTCGAAACCGGGCAAAAGGCCGAGATTGACGAGTGTCTGGAATCCGTTACATATGCCGATGACAAGGTTTCCGGCATGGATAAACTCTAATATCTTATCTCCCAGATTTGTCTTCATTCGAACCGCCTGGATGACCCCTGCACCGTGATCGTCTGCCCAGCTGAATCCTCCTCCGAATACCATGATCTGAAAATCGGTTAACTTCACCGATCCGTGGATAAGAGCATTTATATGAACCCTTTGGGCATGGGCGCCGGCAAGGGTCAGGGCATATGCTGTTTCATTGTCGCAGTTCAAACCGTATCCGGTAAGGACAAGGGCCCTTACGTTATTCATTTAATCTCTCCAATACTCAGCCAAGCCGAAAAAGTGACTAAAGTGAACTAAAGTTTGAAGTGACTAAAGCCCGCCCTGGTGCGACTCGTACATGTATATTGATATGGGCTATAACTCATTGCAAACCTGCATTTTTGAATATGGCGTATTGGTGATCGGTCTGGGCCAGGGTTAAGGAGTCGCTTCGCTCCAGCTTTCATACAAATTGGCAGTATTCCTTAATTTTAGGCACTTTAGATCACTTTAGACACTTTACACTTAATTGGTTAAATATTTCTTTGTCACAAGAAATACAAATTTCAGATATTAGGAACTAATATCCAATACCCGGCTAGATCAATTTCCCAAAGGTCTTTTTCCAGGCGTCTTTGAGTTCCTGAACCGGAAGGTTAATCATCGGCTTTTTGTTCATTCCCGTTATGATGAAGTCGGATTCACGGGTTACGGTCCCGATACAGGCACAGGGAAGTCCTTTAAAAATTTCTTCGAAAATCTTTTGGTCATCAGGATCGATGGTTACAATGAACCGGCCGGCAGATTCCGAAAACAAAATAATATCATTACGATCAGGGGGATCGGACGCAACAAGACCAAGATCAACCCTCATCCCGAGATTTCCGCCCATAGCCACCATGGCAAGGTGCACCCCAAGACCGCCACGATATATCCCGTGAACAGAGGCCACCCGTCCTTCATGAACGGCAATGCCCAAAGCCCGGTACAGATCGGCAAATGTTTCCGGAAACACATGGGGCACATTTCGTCCCACATACCCCAAATGCTCGTAATATTCTGATCCACCGAGTTCGTTTCGCGTGGTTCCCAATACGTAAACCAGGTCTCCGGACATTTTGCTGTCCATGGTGATACATTTTTCGATATCGTCGATAACGGACGTGACGGAAAACTGGAGGGTCTCCAGTGCTGACACTTTGTGGGTTTCACCGTATCGTCCGGCAAGGTATCCGTCAACGTACATGCTGTCCTTACCGGATAGCAGCGGTATTCCATACGACAGACAGATGTCACGCAATGCCCGGCATGAGCGTACAAGCTGTGCGGCCTTGAATTTGCCGTCCGGGTTATTCTGAGGATGAAATTGAATACTGGGCCAGCAGTAATTATCCACGCCGCCGATATGATCAATAGTTGCTCCCACAGAAATGAGTCTTCGCACTGCCTCATCGATTGTGCAGGTTGTCATGTGATAAGCATCGATGGCGGAATAGGCAGGCAGCAGTGCCTGGGAAAATACAAGACCCTTTTTGGAATCCAGGACCGGCCGTATGACCACCGCATCACTATTGACATCACGATGCGCACCCACGAGCGGCTTAATCACGCTGGACCCCTGCACTTCATGATCATACTGTCTGCTTATCCATTCCCTGGAGCACATATTGGGGCGTGCAAGCAAGTTCTTTAGTAATCCGTCATAGTCACCGGGCTCTTTTAGAACCGGCTCAAACAGACCGCGTCTTTCCGGTGACAGCCATTGGGCATCGAACTCCCACTGGGGGAATCCCGACGTTAACAGGTCCATATCTATATAAGCACACGTCCGGCCGTTATAGGTGATATGAAGTTTTCCCGTATTGGTGTACCGGCCGATGACCGTGCTCTCAACAGCATGCATTTCGGAAAGCTCCATAAAACGTTCAAGATGCGCCGGATCAACGGAGACGGTCATTCGTTCCTGGGATTCGGAAATCCATATTTCCCACTGATCGAGGCCCTGATATTTCAAGGGAACTTTTTCAAGCTGGACCTCGCAGCCGTTGCTGAACCGTGCCGATTCGCCCACCGATGACGAGAGACCTCCCCCGCCGTTATCCGTAATAAATCGTATCAGGTCCTGATCCCTGGCTTCCAGCAAAAAATCGTGCATTTTTTTCTGGGTATAGGGATCACCGATCTGAACATGCCCGGCAGGAGTATGCTCGGAAAACGTCTCTGACGAAGCGGTTACCCCGTGAATCCCGTCTTTTCCGACCCGCCCGCCGCACATGATCAGCAGCTCTCCGGGAGATGTTTTCTTTGTTTCCGACGGTGATTCCTTGATAACCGCCGGCATGATGCCTAATGCTGTCACGAAAACCAGGCACTTCCCCATATATCCGGGATGAAACAGCACCTGCCCGAATGTTGTGGGAATTCCGCTCTTGTTACCGCCGTCTCTTACCCCTTCAATAACACCATCCAGAAGTCGTCTGGGATGGAGATGCGGTTTAAGGTCCCCTCTATAATCCCTGGGTCCCACACAATACCCGTAACCGCCCATCACCAGCTTTGACCCTTTCCCGGTTCCCAGAGGATCACGGTAAACCCCGACAATGCCGGTAATGGCACCGCCGTATGCCTCCATATTGGACGGAGAATTGTGGGTCTCTCCGGTAATAACGTAATAATGGTTGCTGTCAAATCGTCCCACGCCGGCATTATCCCACAACACTGACACCACCCACGGATGTTTTTCCTTCAATGTCAGCGTCGGCGTCTCGACGAAGGTTTTAAACAGATTATCTATAACCTCGGTCTTACCGGTTTCAAGATCCAGATAACGAAACAGCCCTCGAAATGTATTATGGTTACAATGATCGCTTCTGGCCTGGGAAATATATTCAAGTTCAATATCCGTGGGATCTGAAAGGTCCACGGCAGCCCGTAAGGCTTGCACACCGGCATCCAGAAAATAGGATCTTATAACCGGTATATCCGAAGGATTCAGTGCCAGGCCTCGCTCGTCACTAATGTTTTTTAAAGTCGAATCGCTGTCTACGGATATTGTTGATACCGTGGGGATATGGTCAAGTATGACTCTGGGGATGATCATACCGGTTCCCCGGGCAGGATTCCATTTGTCGACCGGAAAAATTTTCCACTGCTGGATAATGTCATTGGCAAGAAGTTCGGCGGCAATCTTGTTCATGTGTTCTTCGGTCAGGCCTTTACCTTTCAGGCAATACCGCTTTGAAGTATAGATCGCTTGATCCGGGCCAAACCTTATCCCCAGAATATCTTCCACCGCCTCAAGAGCGGTACTTCCAGGATTATCCCTGACACCCGGTCTGTAACCGACCCAGATGGTCCAGTCAAATTCCAGCTCAAGGGGGTCGAAGGAGGAAACCTGTGTCACAGGATTGGTAAATATCTCTGTTTGGATGGTTTTCAGCTGATCCCTGGAAAGATCGGCATCAATGGTGACAACATAAACGCAGCGAACGCTGACGAGCTCGATACCAAAATAATTCTTTGCCTTACGGCGTATTCCGTTTCCTTCAGCATCAAACAGTTCGGATTTTAGCGCTATCTCAAGTCGATATGCCATAGTCAATTTACGGCTACTGGATTAACCAGTGCAGAAATTTATATTAGTTGTACGTATTGTGCTTTTTGTGGCAAAATTTTTTCCATTCAGCCACCAAGGCACGAAGAAAACGTCTC
>CAYPIW010000130.1:0-8653 GCA_964410925.1 uncultured Desulfobacteraceae bacterium | reverse complement strand
CTTTCAATGAAATCCGCGATTTTCTCGAGGACTTTTCCTCCCCAACTGAGTTGGGAATTCATTACATCATCAGTCATTCCCTTTAATAGAACAGGGGGTTCAGCACGTTTGGAAATGCGATATACTGCATTATCGGCATCAATCATGATCCAAATCAACATATCTGGCAGTGGAATATTGGCGACATATCGTTCTTCATCGGCTGTCATTTGGTCTTTTTTCGACAAGTAGGAAAAAAGTGTAAAACCTCTTTGCCCAAAGCCTTCCTCAATTAATACATATTCTGACTGATGCATATACTGCTTCAACAGTTGATATTGTACTCCTTGTTGAAGAAAACTGTAGGTTATCAACCGACATTTTTCAATCGAACAATCCTCTCGTTCCAAAACCTCAAGCACTTGATGCCACAAGCCGATATGTTCACTCATAAAAATATGAAATTCGGGCAGCGCCATGGTCGTTCCTATAATAGGTTCGCGTAACGGTTCTGGAAGTCGTTTGAAAAGATTCTTTAAGCGGCCCGAGTTTCTTCTCTTTATACTCAGATTGAGAGCTTGATCCGTTGTAAATACAAAATTATTTCCCTTGAAGAGTCGGGCAACACCCCTGCAAAGGGATGTTTTTCCAGCGCTTGGCAATCCCATAAATTCAATACGGAAATAAGAATGTTCCTTCATGTTCAGAGGGATCACTTTTGGAGGACAATCGAATGAATAACAAAATGGGAATAAAGGGAGAATTCATCCATGATTATTGACAGATCATGTTTTTGAAATGAGAAAAAAGAATTTTCTAAATTCGAAACACTCAATATTGGAAAAACGACCTGTCGCTCTATTGAATCCAGCAATGAGGTCTTCGATTGTCGCGGTTGTAAGTCCTGGGAATTTCTGCAAATTATATTCAGTTTTTTCGGCTCGATTCCATCTTGTAAAAATCCTGGCTATCATCCGGTGCATATTCCTTTTGATAAGATTTACCACCTTTCTATTTTCCTTTATCGATTTGATTGAGATTTTCCAGAGATGGTCAACAATAATGTCAGATGCCCATTTTCCATTGTTGTCTGCAACAAAATATCGCACATAAGACAGCCGCTGTGATCGTTCATCAACAGCCAAATCAGGATTTTTGAGCCGCCTTCGAATCCCTTGAATGAGTTCTTCTAATGAATAAACCTGGTCGCTTACCCGATTCGGCAAATGGGCATCATAAATATCTGAGACTACCGGCTGATATGCAATAACCGGGCGCTCCAGCATGAATGATTCTAAACCCGTGGTGCACCCATTGTGAACTACAACATCCGCAGCCATCAACCACGGGACCACATTGCCTTCATAGAGTACCCGAACATTATTTAACCCTTTCGATACTTTCTTCCAGGTATCGTGATTTTCAGATGGATGGGGACGAACAATAATCATGTGATCCGAGAATGCGCGGCTGATTTCCGGGATTACTTTCTTAAAATACTGGAATAAACGGGATTTATGTGCAACCCAGCCAAGAGAAAATTCCTCATCAGATTTCGTGCGGATTTTTCCTGCCTTCTTCAACTCTGAAATATACGCACCCTCCCCTTTTTTATGATTGCAAAGAGAAAAATTTAAGTTGATTTGAATAAAGTTTCCGAATCTTTGATGTAATTTTTCGACATCTCTTGAGAACAATTTTCGGAAATCACGATTTAATAAATCCATTCTTGGGTTACTTGTTTCAATGACACGGCCATTATGCTGTGGGCATGCACTTCGCACCAAATCCGCCTGGTTTTGTCCCCATGCAAAAAAATAATCCGTTTGTTGTAACGCACTCGAATTGATTTTTCGTCGCAGGTATTCATTGGGATCAATCAATGTCAATCCTTCTTCACACCATGCTGCAACACTATAGCCTAACTTACGGAAATGCTGGAATCGCCAAGCTCGAGACGGAGAAATGCTTTTATCCAAGAAAACACCCACCGGAAACCAGGGCAAATTTTCTCTCAGAGATAAAGCATCCCCAATGATAACCTGAAATCCTTTTTCGGCCGCAACACAGCTCAATAAAACCTTTGATTGCAATTCTCGTACAATGGTTTCGATGGGTATCACCAGCCAGGGCTTTACTTCACGGTTCAAAGGTTTTACTAATGTACCTCTAATTGTTGATAATTTCAAATTTTACTCCAATTTTCAATTGACGTTTTTCGTTTTTCCCTGGGAATTTTGGCAATTTGTTCGTCATCATAGAAGCTATCATCATTATAGTGAGTAGTCGAGATTTCCTCAACAACTGCCCCTCCCAATGTATGGAACTTGTGCCATTGTCCTGGCAAAACCAGAAAAGTATCGCCGGGAGAGAGTCGGGTGCGATGTCCATCCAAAACAATCTCCATATCTCCGTCGAGCAGTTGAAACGTTTCTTCTTTCATTTTGTGGTAATGATAAGGATGTTTCTGTCTCGGCAACATGATAATGAGTTTTTTGCAATAAGTTCTATTGACACAATCTATGATTACGGCCCCGAATTCTCGAAACCGATCAAGACCGTAATGGTGTGATAATTCGATGGGATAATCGTTTCGAATAGATATCCTTGCCTGATTCAACATTCCTTTTACCTGTAAAAGAATTTGATAAATAATCTCTTGCTGTGTTTGAGAAAAGTCCGCAAGGGATTCAACTAACGGTTCACCTTTGCGATAGTTCCGGTCAGCTGTAAGGCCTTTTCTCCATTGTCCGCTGGCAAATTGATTGGTTTGTAACGGCATGGCAAAAAAGACGTCTCCCCGTGCGATATTCTCTCCTTTTACTAGATCCTTACCAGCATAGACTCCCCGCATTAGGGATTGAAGTGATTTCCTTTCATCCTGATCTGCTGGCGAACGTTCTTCACCTCCGCACATGACAAGAGAATCTTGATATGCAAATATCCAAGCCCGAAGCTGATCGGGCGTTGATGAATAACTATTTAAATCGTATTTATCGGTCAGAATCCCGACATGCCTTTCAAAGAGCCTTGCCCCTTTTGCGTAAGCGATTCGAACTGCATCAAGATTGTCGGGATGTTCATGTGTTGAGAATCCAACCGGAATTCGGGGAAAACGTTCACGCAGGAGCGCAATCTGATTCAGATTTAATTTTTCCTTCGGTGTCGGGTAAAGAGCCACGCAATGCATCAAAGCAAACTGCGCCCTGTGCTCTTCCAAAAAGCTGACCAGTCTGTCAATCTTATTCATGCTGAGTCCTGCAGTGGAAACAACAATTGGATGCCCTACCCTGACCACTTCATCTAAGAGAGGATAGTCATCGGCCGAGCAGCTGGCAATTTTCAACACTTCAATATCTAATTGTTCGGCCAAACCAACGGATTCCTCATCAAATGGCGTCGTCATTGTCATCATACCTGCTTTTCGGACCTCACCGACGAGTTGTTCATGTTCTTCATAGCCAAGCGCGGTCTGCATAAAGCGGGGGATGTGGGGAATGTCTTCACGATCCTTGAATTCCGGATGAATCAACGTCTCCACATTGCGGAATTGAAATTTTAACGCCGCTTTAACACCGGTTTCTGCGGCAACCTTTCCACATTCTTGAATGATTCGTATTCCATGTTTGAGGTCTCCCTGGTGGTTGTTAGCCATATCAAAGGTAAACAATCCATCAAAGTCAAAGTCCTTCATATCTTCTCCTTTCTATTGCACCACCTTGATGGTCGCATTACCGGAATAATCGATGAGGCATGCTCGTTTCATTTCATGAGAATGATGAGCCGCGGCAATTACCAACATGGTTTCATATCCGGATTCCAGTGAAATTGATTCCCCAGAACTTGTTCCGTTCATGACCGCCTCGATTTCGTCGATTTCGCCTTTGAAATCATCTGGACGTGTTTTGGGTATCAGACGTTTTTCCACTACCTCCTCATCCCTTTGCCAAATGACTGCATCATTACTGTTATCAAAATTTGCATACCACTCCAGAAAACCCTTATCTCCTTGTATGCGCAACGTTTTAACAGGCGGCTTGGTTATGACATCCTGCGATATACTTCCTACCATCCCGCTTTCTGTGATTACATTTATATGGCAGATTCTATCATATCGAGTTCCGTTTGGCTCGACGATATCCATTGTTGCCCGAACTTCCACAATACGCCCGGCGTTTAAGAACCGTGCAATATGTTGAAGTAAATTAATGCCGTGTGAATGCTCGCCAGATGCCCCACCACCTCGATAAGAATAGCCAAGATAGGAATCTGCAGGGCCATTCAGCCATGAGTGAGCTTTGAAAATGCCGCCCCAGTGCTCCAGCCATCGAACGGAAATACCAATGGGGTTGCCGATTAATCCGCTTTTAACGATTTTTTCCATCTCCTGTGTATTCCTCGTCAATACATGATTGTAGCCGGTGAGAATCGTGGTTTTTTTGTCCCTGGAAGCCGACAACAACGCTCCATAACCTTTTAAATCAGGTGTACAGAGCGGCTTTTCAATGAGCATGACACGAGGAGCACGATGATGAACTACATTGAAGGCAATTTCCATATGCGTATCCGGGGGCGTCCCTATAATCGTCAAATCCGGGATTACTTCACTAACCTTGTCTGGTGTCATAAGTCTAATAACCGGATCCCATTTACCATACCGGGAAGGATAGATCTCATTTTGCGTTCTGGACAGTGCTTCCTTGTCAATATCAACAATCGTCACACCCCAGCCTTTACATCTGCATGCATACGCTAAATGGTTCCCGATTGATCCGGCACCATAAATTATAACTTTCATAGAAAATTCTCACACAAAAATATTGAAGCCAAAGGATCCGTGAATTTTTGATCTATTAGCCAAGTTATAAAGGAGAGTACCAGGGAAATCGAAAAATGTTGACAAGATTGCTTCAATAAAATTTAAACCTGTTTTCCAAGAATCATCGAATGCTATATCATTATTTCTTATTCTTCGTGTTCTATTACCGCCAATATTATGTCTTGTCTTTGGGTCCCATTGGAACTGTCCTTCTTCTAAATCTAAATTAAGTGCTTTCATTAGATTCTTTAGAATTTTTTCAGGATCTTTTGCTAACTTTTCATATTTTACAAATTTTATAGCATAGTTCCGATACTTAAAATGGTTCAGGCAAAATAAATTGTATAAAAAAAATATCTTCCATGTACTATAAAGTTTCTTTTTTTTATAAGAATTTACAATACCAGGTAATTTTCTTTTCAAAAAAATCGGATAAACGTGAAATAGGTCTTTTTCTCTTAATAGTCTAAGACATCTTGTTAAATTCTTTGAAGACTCTAAAGTATAAGGTTTTCCGCTTATTTCTTGAATAATCTTAAAGATCTTATAATTATGAGCTCTGAATATCTTTCTATTGTCTGAATTTATTTCAATTGTGTCCAATGACAATGAGTAACGTTCTTTTAGAAATCTATTAACTTGGCTCCAAAACGGACATTCATATATATTTCTACTGCCACAAGTGCAGGGTTTATTCATTGTTTTTTTATTGCCTAACTTGAATTCACCTGTGCTAAAGACATTCGAATTCCCTGAGATTAGCATGTCTAAAAGGGTTGATCCGCTGTGAGCGAGTGAATCAATATAGATAATATTCAGTCTTTTTAAATTATTTTCCATCTAAAACCATTATCTATAGACAAAATGCGATTCTTCCACTTTTTATTAAATATTCTGCATAATAGATATCTTCCATTGAATCGATGTTAACAACAGGTTCATCGATTATTATCGCACCAGTTTTATCTCCTTTAATAGACTGCTTTTCGAGTAGGCATTCTCGGTTTATTGCGTAAGCAACACCATTTCGATGATAGATTGTACTCAACTGCTGTCGTGCTATGATTTTAGCACCGTTTGAGTCGTAATAGTTTAGCAAATCCTCTTGAATGACCAGTTGCTTGAGAGGATGAGCTTTTGGATCTGTGGGGCTAACAGTCCAAACTGCATCATAATCATGATCAATCAAAGAGATGATTGTTTTTGTGACATATTCTGGATTACGAAATGGAGATGTTGGTTGGAGCATAAGAATGATATCATATCTCCGCTTATCAATCTTTTCCATCATAGATAAAGCATGGTTTAAAACTTCCCAATCGCTGACCAGATCACCGGACAAGGGTATAGGACGGTAAAAAGGAACATCCAAACCGCAGGATCCTGCTACATTTGCTATTTCCTCATTATCCGTTGAAACAATTGCCCTATCTACATATTCAAGCCGGTGGATAATTTTTGCAGTATAGTATAGTAAAGGTTTACCGGAGAGGGGAAAAATATTTTTCATTTTTATCCCCTTACTTTTCCCCCTAGCAGGAACAACAGCTATTATTTTTCTTCCTTTAATCATATAGCTAATACTTATTGATGCCTATTACCTTAAATTCAGCTTTTATGAAACAAGCTTTTGATAAATTTCCGTATCTTAGCAATTTTTCTGCCTATATTACTTGTCCCATTATGTGATAAAATCATTTCTGCACAAGCAGTTTTTATTTTCCAATACCTATCAGTAAATTGCTTTTTATCGATGGAATCATGTTCAATTTCACACATTCTTTCATATACTCTATGAAATAATACTTCAATATTGTTAGGTTTACTTCTCTTTTTCCTTGATTTTTGTAGCCCCGATATTAGCAAGTTAGAAGAAGATTTACCTGAAGTTTGATCGTGTCTCCTGTATAAATACAAAGGTTCATTAATGGCAATGACACGCCCAAGTGCGTACCCCCATATAGCAACCCAACTGTCGTGGGCAACATGTTCTGGTATCTGTCCAATAACATCCCGTATTTTTGAGCTAAAAGCCGAAGCACTTGCTTTTATTCCTGGCGATTTTCCTTTTCTGATTAAGAATTCAAGATCTCTCAAATCACCATCCTCTAATTTTTTTTCAGGTTTCCTCAAAAACAAAGTATTACCACTCTTTTGTAAATCTGGCCCAACAATATATCCGTCTGAGTAGACAAACGAAACTGTTTCATCGACTTGAAATGGTTCAATCATTGTTCGAATTTTTTCAGGCAACCAAACATCATCTTGATCACAAAAGAAAATAACATTGCCGCATGTTTGAGAAAGTGCTAAAGAAAAGTTATTTTCAACACCTATTCGTTTTTCATTAACTCGAAGTATCAGGGGCAAATTAAATTCATCTTTCACTTTTTCTATTATTTTGACTGTTGAGTCTGCAGAATTATCATCATTAACAACTATCTCGTCTGGTAACTTTGTCTGTTCTGCTATACTTTCTAACTGCTGTTTGATAAATCTTTCACCATTATAAGTACACATTGCTATCGATATAGATATATCTTTATTCATATTCACTAATTTGTGCTATTGGTCTCACCGATATATAATTACCGTGCCTGAAAACACCTATATGTATTGCATCCAAATACCACTTGTCGAACGAAAGGTTTTTAATACTTGCTTGTATTGAATCTATTTAATTGCTGCGATATAGAATATTCATAGACTGTTTTTAATACACAACCACGAGAAGCATTTATTTTTGTGAATTTAAAAGATCAATTTATAAATAATTTTAACTGGCAACTCATTTAGCATTATGCTTTCTATTTATTCAAATTCTTCAATTACGACTTAATCTATCCGTTATTATAGATATTTTCTATACTATTATCCATCTTTGTTTGGAACTAATGATCTGAAGAATTGAATGACTTTCTGCCTTCTTGATAGTTTACACATTTTTTCATACTTTTCTTTCATTACCTTATATTCTTTAGCCAAATGTTCCACATAGTTAAGAATCAATGTTAAATAATGCCGGTCATCTTTTAATGCTGAAGAGTACCTGAGATCCTCACCCCGATAAGGTATAGGATCTAGGATCGGTTCCGCCTTAAATTCTTTTTTCGGTTTTACAGCGAACATGAGTGCAGCCTCTCGATAAGTATGAAAAAATGTTTCAGGATCAGTCTTCAATAACTCATAAGGATTCTTATAATGCCATCCCCAGACCTCTCGCTTTTGCATCGACATGTACTGGAGATACTTTACTGCAATTTTGGCCGCATACTGTCCAGGGCTTCGAACCGGGAAATGGCCGAGATATACTCCGTCCATATGTAGAGATCTCATTTTCTTTCCATTTTCAAGTAAATTGTGGTTTCCCTGTGACAACGAGATATTATTATTTCCCGATAGTATTTTTGCAGGCACCATAGCTTTTTCTGTTTGCTTACCCTCTGTTTTAAGTCGATAACGAATGCGAAGTACAGGATTTACTACACTATATTTATCACTTACATGCGGAACATAACTTCGCCATGCAATTTTTATAGGACTTTTTGAGGAACAAATGGTGTATGTAAACCTTTCCACATCCTTAGCATAAATAAACTCATCAGCATCCAGAGGAAGTATTCCATCAGCACTATATCGATTTAATGCATATTCTCTCATTAAATAGTTCATGCGTTTTTCATGCCAGTGCCCAATTGAGGGATCTTCAATAATATCCAGTGGAAGTCCTTCCCTTTTTAGGCAAAGTAATATTTCCTTTGTGTTGTCGTTGCTATCATTGTCAAGAATAATAATTTGGTCTACATAGTAGAGAGTATGCCTAATAAAAGCTTCAATTATATCTTCTTCATTTTT
>CAYPIW010000129.1:0-16397 GCA_964410925.1 uncultured Desulfobacteraceae bacterium | reverse complement strand
CGGGGCCATCAGATCAAAAACATAAGGCCCTGCCAAAATTCCCACGATCAGCATACCGACCAAACCCGGCAATTGCAGACGTTTAAACAGATAATCGGCACCCAATCCCAGTACAATAATCAAAGCAAGACTTGCCGCCATAGAACTCCTCCATATATCCGTTTGCCGTTAATGTGGTGGGACATGCCTCTTCCTTGGAAATTCGGTTCCGATGGTTCAATGAACGTTAAATTCGAATAATACGGAAAAAAACGATGGGGAGAAGCTAATAAAGAAATCTTGTTTCAGGGAGGGCTAAGTTGAGTCACTCCCACCGGATTTTTCCTCGGTAGGAGTCATCAGCTAAAAGTGCGGTTAATGGGGGACTCCATCCCCAGAAATTTTGTGTATAAAATACTAACTACATTATTGTCAAGAATATTTCATCCCCTGGGTGGAGCAAAAATGTGTGAGCTATCCTTTTCAACTACATTCTATAATCATGGCTTAAATCCGGATGCCCTGTCTCTCCTGTTTTTATTAAAGTGACCGGATCTATGGTTAAAAAGGCTGGTGAAGACGTTCCGGTGTAAGGATAGTAATAGTAAAGCCATGAAATGGACTGTTAAAAACCTGGGGAACTATTCAAGCCTGAACAACTGTTTCCATTCTTCTCCTTGTTTTTTGAAAACAACTTCATTCTTGCCGATATGGGTTACCAAGACACTTTCCACAGAACCTCCTTCCCGAAGCACCTGACCGTTTATAACGGCAATGCGGCTACCGGGATCACTGGACCAGGCAATGGCTTGCAGGTGAAGCCCGGACTCATAGGCCTGTTTAAGGGGTATGAACAATATTCGTCTGTTCTCTGAATACTGCCCAAATGTTTCGGTTTTTCTTTCGGTGGTGTTATCTTTTGGAATCAAATTCTGTCCGGCTATTTTTTCTGTATTACGCCCTATAGATTTTGGAACGATACTTTCGGTTTTGTTAACCGGCACCGGTTCATTTTCCCGCAGTTTTATAACGGGTGGGGATTCCCTGTTTACTGCTTGTGTAACCGCTGCAATTTTTTCGTCATCCTTTTTGGCTGACTTTTTTTTCTGAGACAACTTCCGATCGACCGTGTTTTTCCCGATGCGGCCCAACGGTTTTGTTTGCTCGGTATCTGTTTTTGTTGCCGCAGACGGCAGATGTTCCCAGGATTTTCGGCCCAGTACCAGGCCTCCCCCTGCGGCCACAATCATAGCGGCAAAAATGATGAAAAACTGTTTTTTTAAGGGCAGCTTATCCGTTATGCGCTTACGGACATTTTTTTGCAGATCTGTCTCTTGCTTCCGGAATTGAATTTCGCTTTTTTCAGGCAGCTCGCTTTCAATCTTTTTTAAGGCCTTTAATATGGAACTCACTGATTAGCCAACCTTTCTATATTAAAAATCCCTCACGGAATATTCGAATTAGAAGACCTTGAAATATGAGGAATCTCTTTGATTTTTTTTTCATTGTACAGCGCTATCTTTGTTGTAGATCCTACAACACCGTCCGTATGTATTCAGTATTTCCCCTGGACATGTTTTACCGCCTGCCGGGTGTTTTCATCATAAAACGGACTGATTTCAACCGTGTTGAATCCAATATCCCGTAGCAGCATCTTTAAGGTTATGACGGATTCTTTTGGAGAATTCATCGGGATGTCCCCTTTTAAGGATAGAAAATTTTTCCATGGAAGGTATGCTGTACCCAACCAATATGACTCTAAATCATCCGGCTCCAGCTCGATGGAAATATCCTTTTCTCCTCCTCTGAGCGTAATTTTTCCGTCATCTATTCTGCAGAGCGTAAGATATACGGGAGCACCATCTCCGGAAAAACGGAATGCTAAAATGGCCGGCAAATCTAATTTCTTTAGCGTGTTAAAATGACCGGTGATACGCCGGAGTAACAGACCGTTCTGTTTAGCGGCGAGCCGGAAAAAGGCGTAATCGTCACTGATACCGTCAAGATGCCGACCTATCTCGGATTCAGCGCCCCACAAATCCAAGGCAGCCTTAAGGGCTGCTTTTCTTGAATAAAAGCGGTCCAATTTTTCAAGTAACACTCCCAGCTCACGGACAGGTTTCCTAACGGTTCCTGGTTCGTCTAATGCAGGCACTTTGGCCTGAGTCTTATCCGTCACCTTAGCCGGCGCATTCTCGGATACTTTTATCGATGCCTTATCCGGAACCCTGTCCGGTGCATCAACCGACTTTAAATTCGGTTCAGGGATTGGGGAAAAAAGTGTTTTTAAGGACTCTGATGGGGTGACGTGCTGTGACCTGGAATGATCACCCCTTGTGCTTTCCGGCAAACCGAATATCGTATTTTGATCAAGGACGCCGGAGAGAAAAAGCATGCCCACGAAAATGCCCGTACACAAAAGAGAGAAAAATAGAATTGTTGTTTTCCGGCGTTGAAAGCCACGGCGTTTTATGTCGCCCCTGACACCCAGTTCGCGGATGGCAGCCGTGGCTATCTTGCCGGAAATTTTCTGTTGACTCAGAACGAATGCGTTCAGCAGTGCCCGGTCACAGACAATATTGATTAATCGAGGGATTCCTCTCGAATAATGATAGATCCATCGATACGAGGCGTCGGAAAACTGAATTCCGGTATTTCGCGAAGCAATATGGATCCGGTGTTGAATGTATCCTCGAACTTCTTTATAGGTCAAGGGAAGCAGTTGACATCTTAAAGTTATCCTCTGGTCCAGTTGCCTGAGTTCATGAGAATCGAGTTTTTCTTCCAGTTCGGGCTGGCCCACAAGAATAATCTGAAGAAGCTTATCTCTGCAGGTCTCTAAATTTGACAACAATCGCAACTGTTCCAGAGCATCTGCGGTCAAGTTCTGTGCCTCGTCAATGATAAGGATGACATTTTTACCCTGGGCTTTTTTGGCAATGAGAAAAGAATTGAGTCCGTCGATCAGACTTTTGGTGTTATCCGCATCCGAGGCGATTCCGAATTCGTCATTGATAGCCTTGAGAAGTTGTATGGGGTTAAGATTTGGATTAAATATGTATGCAGCTAGGGTATTGTTATTCAGATTTTCGAGAAACGCCCTGCAGAGTGTGGTCTTGCCGGTTCCTACCTCCCCGGTGATTTCTACGAAACCGTCACCTTGGATCAATGCATAGGTAAGATGCGCAAGAACCTCTTCATGGCTTTTGCTCAAAAACAGATAAACAGGATTCGGAACGAGCTTAAACGGTCTTTCCCTGAAACTAAAAAAGTTTTTGTACATCTTCGCCGACCTTCCCTACGGAACTTTCAGCCCACTATAGGAAAAGAAAGAAGTGAAAAATCGTCTAGTGATTTTATAACTTGAAAAGCGTTTAAATTAAAGGTATTATCATTTGAATTTTTTAAAAGCAAACCATGATTTTTTAATATCAGACTTCTTAAAAAAGTTGATGCAATCTATTATAGGCGCTTAGTTATTAATATGCCGGTATATGAATATACAGCCTTGGATATAAAAGGAAAAACCATATCAGGAATAATTAATGCCGAAAGCGCCGGTACCGCCCGTCAGAAGTTGCGTGCATCCAGAAACTTTCCGGTCTCCATAAAAGAAGTACATGGTACTGCCGCCATAAAAACACCTTCGTCTGTTTCAATGATACGTTATTTTGCACGTGTCAAACCCCGTGACGTTTCAATGATGACAAGACAACTGGCAACGTTAGTGGGCGCCGGATTCCCACTGGTATCGGCTTTCGATACCTTAATACCACAAACCAGATCTCAAGTATTCAAAAAAATACTGTCAAAGATCAAAGACTCCATCGTGGAAGGAAACAGCTTTGCCCAATCTTTATCATTGTATCCGGGAACGTTTTCCCCGTTATACATAAACATGGTCAGAGCCGGTGAAACGTCCGGAGCACTTGAGATCGTTTTAGAACGGCTTGCCGATATTACCGAAAAACAACAGGCATTGAAACATCGCATCAGTTCCGCTCTGGCTTATCCGATTTTAATGTCCCTTATCGGAGCACTTGTTCTATTTCTTCTTTTAACCTTTATTGTTCCCAGTATAACGTCAATTTTTGCAGACATGAATCAGACCCTTCCAGCCCCGACACTTTTTCTTATCGGCATGAGTAATTTTTTTAAAATATACTGGTGGATCATATTTATCTTGATCGGATCGATGCTGATAACCTTGCGCATGATAAAAAAGACTGTGAAAGGTCGTTATTTTTTTGATAAAATTAAGCTCTTGTTACCCGGTTTTGGAATGTTAGCCAAAAAACTGGCTGTGGCCCGCTTTGCCAGGACACTGGGTTCGCTTCTTGAAAACGGGATTTCCATGTTACCGGCACTTGGAATCGTAAAGAATATAGTAGAAAACGTTTTAATTACTGATATCATTGAAGAAGCTTCACAAGAGGTCAGAAAAGGACAGGGATTGGGGGTGTCGTTGGCGGAAAGTAAAATGTTTCCCGATCTTTCCATCCAGATGATTCAGGTGGGAGAACAAAGCGGAAAATTGGAAGCCATGTTGAACAAAATTGCAAATGTATTTGAAAATGAAGTGGAAACGAGCGTGATGAGCATGACATCACTCCTTGAACCCCTTATGATATTAATTATGGGCATTATTGTCGGTTTCATTGTCCTTTCCATATGCTTACCGATTTTTGAAATGAACCAGCTTGTCAGGTAACCGCAAGTACGGGTGGAGGAAAAATGAAAAATAAGGCTTTTTTTAAACAATTAGACTATCGTGGATTTACGCTTATCGAACTGATGGTTGTCATCGTAATATTGGGAATCCTTGCCGGGCTTATCGTACCCAGGATAATGGGACGGCCTGAGGAGGCAAAGCAGCTTAAAGCAAAAATGCAGATCGAGAGCCTGGAGACCGCCCTGAAATTATATAAACTCGATAACGGCATGTATCCGGATACCGAACAGAGCCTGCAGGCACTTGTCGAGCAGCCCGAGACCGGAATAGTCCCGAAGAATTGGCGCAAGCAGGGTTATCTTGAAAAAGGGAGGGTTCCGAAAGATCCCTGGGGGAATGAGTTTGTCTATCTTTCCCCGGGCACGCACGGCGATTATGACATTATTTCATATGGTGCGGACGGAGTCCCGGACGGAGAAGATAAAAACAGGGATATTAACAGCTGGGAAATCCAATAGGTTCCAACCGGAGATGATTCACTTTTGCAATCAGCAACTTTCTGGATGAACCATGTATGGACACCCATGAATAGCGCTGAAACACCTATATTTCACCAAATCAAGCATGACACCTGACTTCAGGCAAAACAACGGGTTCACTCTTATCGAACTCATCGTGGTTATTTCTCTGATCAGTCTTATCTTGTATTTTGCTATTCCCCGAATCCAAGTTGATGTTCTGTCAGACAATACCCGAAAAGTGTCACGATGGATTATGCTGAACGTATCTGCGTTAAAAGAAAAGGCGGTTCATGATCAAAAACGTTATACTCTGCACCTGAATCTGGATTCAAACCGTATGTGGGTAAGCAACGATATTATGTCAGAAGAAGAGCTTGAAGATGCGGCGGCCATCGGTTATAACCTGCCGGAAGATATAGTACTGCTTGATGTTGAATACCCGGACAAACAAAAAATCTCGGCCGGCCGGGCTGATATTTATTTTTATAAAAAGGGATACTCGGACAAGGCAATTATCCACATTGAAAATAGCGATAATGAGGTCCTGTCTTTTCTTATCGAACCGTTTCTCTCTCGTGTTAGTTTATATAATAAATATTTAGAATTTGAAGATTGACGGTTTCGTAAAAAGTCCAACTTCTGCGTTGTGCTGCATTTCGCAATCATTCAACGTACGAAAAGTACGCCTCATGATTACAAAATTTGCACGCTTTGAATTTGAACTTTTTACAGACCCGTCTGAATCGGACTTTTTACGAGACCATCAAGATTGAAAAAATATAAATAGAGGTCAGAAGACAGAATGCAAAAAACTAAAATTCGCAACCCGCAACCCGCGACTCGGAACCTACAACCGCATTCCGGTTTTACACTCCTTGAAATCATGGTTGCCCTTTCTATAATCGCCATTGTTCTGGTTAGTGTATATAAAATGCAGGCTCAGACCATCTCCATGAATTACGAGGCAAGATTTTATGCAACGGCGCCCCTGCTGGCCCAGTTAAAAATAGCTGGAGTTGAATTAGAGAATCCCGGGGAACAGGCGGATGGTTCGGGAGATTTCGGGGATGAATTTCCGGGGTACAGATGGAATATTGTCATAAATGATATTGAGTCGGAACCACTGGGCAATATGGCTGAAAATTTAAAACAAATTAACGTTAACGTATCGTTTAACACCGATGAATTTATATACAACCTTAGAACCTATAGATTTATGCAGGATTAAGAAATTTTGAAATTTCAGGGCTACAGACCTAGCGTAAATTCAGATTCAACATATTTTAATGAAGAATCCACACCTTGATGGCATATAAAAGATGAACGTCGAACATCGAATATCGAACGTTGAACATCGAATAATGTATTCTACCATTTATAATAAAAACAAAGCGAAGCACCTTCCACATTCGACGTTGAACGTTCGATGTTCGATGTTCAAATTGTTGCATCTGAAATTATAACTAAACCTTCATATCACGTTGAAATTACGTATACAGGTCAGGAGTTCTGAATTTATTGAATTTATGGCATTGAGGAATTAAGAAATGTATAAAAAGGCTGGAAATAGTAGCAGTAATTCATTAACAAACATCCAGCAACCAGGAACAAGGAACAAGGAACCAGCATCCCGCATCCCGCATCCGGACCGCGGGTTTACCCTGCTTGAGATTGTGATTGCGATTTTTATTTTTTCTGTCATTGTAACAACGATATTTGGTTCATATAATTCAGTATTTACCGGTGCCGAGGTCATAAATGAGGGGGTTATCTCTTATGAAATGGCAAGAACCTCCCTGAACCGAATGACTTTTGACCTTGAGTCGATCCATGTATCTTTGCCTCCCCAATATTCTCCTCCGGATTTTAACGACCCGCCGGACCCGTATCGAATCGCTGGAAGCATCGATAATGTTCAAACCGTCTCCTTTCCCAAACTCAGATTTACTTCAACAGCGCATGTATCCTTCGGGGGAAAAACAGAAAGCCAGATCGCAGAAATCGTCTATTATGTTCAGGCTATCGACAACAAGCAGTATTCACTGAGACGTGCGGACAACCTGTATCCTTATGGCGAATTTGAAGAAAATGCAAATGATCCCGTATTGTGCGAAAACCTTAAATCCCTGACATTCAACTATTATGACCGGGAAGGGACGGAATACGAAATGTGGGATTCCGAGGCGGAAGATTTCGGATATGCAACCCCTGCGGCAATCGGTATAACACTCGAGTTGACCAGCGGTACGAGTTCCCTGTGGTTTAAAACCATGGTAACGCTGCCGGTCTATCGAAAAAAACAAAAATAAAGAACGAAAATTATGCCGGATAACATTTTAAGAAACAATCGGGGCATGGCCCTTCTTGTTACTTTAACCATAATCACGGTATTGATCGCGGTTGCTCTTGAAATGAACAGAAAGACCCGTTCAGTGGTTTTTTCCGCCGCTGCAAGCAGGGACCGTATTACCCTCTCGCATATGGCCTCCTCCGGCATAGAAATAGCGAAAACCATGCTGATAACCGATAAAAACAATTCAAATCACGATTCGCTCCAGGAAGAATGGGCCGATCCCGAGAAAATCAGCGAAATTCTCCAGGATATCCCCTTTGAAGATGGGACCATCACGTTAAGCATAATTGACGAACTCGGAAAAATTCAGATTAACAGCCTTGTTACCTATCCCGAAGGCCATGCTTTTAATGAACCCCAGAGGGATATGTGGCATCGATTTTTAACTCTTTTAATTTCTCAAAATGAATCGCTCGAAGACCTGGAACCGGATATGATCATTAACTCGGTAAAAGACTGGATAGATTCCGGAGATGATGAAGCGATTACCGGACTCAGTGGGGCAGAATCAGACTATTACCAGGAGCTTGATCCCCCCTATGTTTGCCGAAACGGCCCGTTTATTCACATTGGCGAACTTGCTCTTATTAGAGGTGTTACGACGGAATACTTTCAGCTTGCCGGAGGGGAGTCTGGGATTTCCAACAACATGACGGTTTTTGGTATGAGCGAAACAGACAACAATAAATTTACGTATGAAGGAAAGATAAATATCAACACCGCAGATCTTCCGGTACTTGTCGCCATTGTCCCGGCGGGAAATCCGGAACTTGCACAGGCAATTTACGACTACCGCATGGAAACTTCGGACTCTGAATACATGCATGATCTTTCCAGCACCACCTGGTATAAAAAAGTGCCGGGTTTGAGTGAGGTTGAAATTGATCCTAAAATTATCACAACCGTCAGCGATTTTTTTCGGATCGAGTCACTTGCAGCATTACATGAAATGAAAATGAAAATAACCGCAACGGTAGAAAGGAAACGAAACGAAAAAACCGCGAAATGGGAATGTAGGGTCCTGAGTTGGGAAACAGAATAACATTCCTGTATTATTAATTTCAGTGCCCTAGCAGAACAAGGGCCAATGCTTGACAAAACGATCATAACCCACTATAATCACAATTATTTCAAATTAGGAAAACCAATGACAAGAAAAATCCTGGGACTGGATATTCGACATGGTGCCGTATCGGCGGTTCTATTAAAAAGCGGTATCAAGGGAACAGACATAGAAGCCCATGTACATGTCCCCATATCAAACCGGATATATATGGAAACGGTATTAGCGTCTTCCCTGGAAACCATCGTGGAAAAGATCGATATATCCGGATCTCTGTGTGTAGCTTCCTTTCCTGCTAACGAAATATCTTACAGAAACATTAACGTGCCGTTCAAAGGACGGAAAAAAATTAAAAAAATCCTTCCTTATGAACTCGAGCCTACCCTTCCGTTTCCCATAGATGACCTGATAATAGATTTTTATATTACAGAAATGACGGATATTGCCAATCGTCACAACATAATTGCAGCGGCCATAGAAAAATCAAGGCTCCAAGCATACTTGGAAACACTTGCCTCGTTTAATATCGAACCTGAAATTGTTACCGTTGGCGGTTATCCTGCAGCGCTATGTGCGGCCGGTCTTGTAAATATTAATGAAAACTGGCTGTTCATCGATATAGATCATAGCAAAAGCACCTTGTTCGCTATTTTATCCGGAAGCGTTTGCCTGATACGTGCTTTCCCAATCCGTTCAGATGCCCGTTCATTTGAGGTCGAATCCCTTTGCACCAACATACGGCACACTCTCTGGGCATTGGAAGAGATTATGGGTTCGGATGTTACACTGAAGGGTGCATTTATGACCGGATGCGGACTTGATAACTCCGGTGTTGATCAGGATATGGAACAGATCCTTGGATTCCCTGTCAGACACACGGATTTTGTACGCGATACAGACATTATAAAAAAGCATGCCAACGCACAGGTATGGAATCCCCATCAGATGGACAATTCCTTTTCACTGGCACTTATGGAAGTTCAGGGGACCAACGGTTTGAATTTCCGAAAAGGTCCTTTTGCCGCAAAAAAAATCTGGGAGGAACACAAAAGAAATCTGATTAAAACCGGCATTCTCGCCGGTCTGCTTCTTGCGCTGGCATTTTTCAACGTGTTTCTTGATTCCTATTTTATGGAAAAAAATCTGACCCGGCTCAACAGTCAGATAACCGGTATTTTCACTTCAACATTCCCTGATGTTAAAAAAATTGTCGATCCGCTTCAGCAGATGCAGATAAAAATACAAGAAGCGAGAAAAAATGCTTTATTGCCGGGAGTAACCGACACCAACATACAAGCCATCGATATTTTAAATAATATCAGTAAACTTATATCAAAGAACATAGATGTTGACTTTACCAAACTTGTTATAGGGGCGGAAAGCACAGAAATTTCTGGAGATACGGATACATTCAATTCAGTGGACAGCATCAAAAACAGCCTGGAAAAATCGGATCTTTTTAAAAAAATCATTATTAGTTCCGCCACTGTCAGCAAATCCGACAATCGGGTGCGTTTTAAGATAAAAATAAATCTGTAACCGAACCTCAACCGGCAGAGGATGATTTAAATGGTAAAAAAACTGGCCAGACGTGAAAAATACTCATTATATGCACTATCGGGTGTTATCTGCCTTTTTGTCGTATTTCAATTTTTAGTGTTTCCATGCCTGGACAAAAGGGAACGTCTTAAAAGAACTATCCGGGCCAAAACAGACATACTGATAAAGATGACAGACCTTGAATCAGAGTACAATACCATTAAAAAGAGGACTGAATTATCAACATCGCGTTTTGAAAAAAGGGACGCCGGTTTTACCCTGTTTTCTTTCCTGGACAAACTCACCGGAGAAGCCGGAATAAAAAACCATGTAACCTATATGAAGCCTTCGACATCGGTTCAGAAAAACAGTCCGTTTAAGATCTCTCAGGTGGAAATGAAGCTCCAGGGCTTAACGCTGCAGCAGTTGACTTCTTATCTTCATCTGGTTGAAACTTCTAAGAACATGGTAAATATAAGAAGGCTTTCTATTTCAAAAACAGGCAAGCAAGAAAATTTTATCGACGCGGTTCTACAGGTTGAAACTGCCGAATAATAATTATGAATAATTCCAGAAAATGGTTGCCGTATTTCCTGTTTATTTTAGGGGTAACAGCATTTTTCATTTATTTTCTGTTCCCTTCTGATAAAATAAAAAATTACATAACGGTCCATTTTAACAAAACCTATCCCGGCATTATTATTACAGTCGGTCAGGTTAAACCTGCGTTTCCCCCGGGGTTGAGGATGTACAATGTAAATTTTTATCATACGCAGGATCCGTTATTCAGAATGGAACAGATAAAGATAGCCCCCGAGCTGTTATCGCTTTTTCGTTCAAAGATCAATTTTTCTTTCAAAGGCAGCGCATATACCGGAACGTTGAAAGGCAAAGGAAAATTCACTAAAAGCACGCCGGAAATTATGATTGACGGAAAACTATCCGGCATCCGGATAAAAGAAATATCCGCCATAAAAGATGCGATCGGTCGGAATATATCAGGGGTGCTTGACGGAAACTTTACATATCGGAACGAAAAAGAATCCGGAAATAATCTGAAAGCCGAATTTATCATTTCAAACGGTCAATTAGAACTGGTAACGCCTCTGTTACAACTGGAGAGCCTGGCTTTTAAAAAGATTACGGCCGAGCTGGCCATGAAAAACATGGATCTTCACATCAAAAAATGTTTAATAAACGGGGATCAAATGGACGGCAGCATTTCGGGATCCGTTACTTTGAAAAACACTCCCGGAGAAACTTATTTAAACCTTTCGGGAACAATTAAGCCTCACCCGTTATTCCTTGAAAAGCTGGGAAATGATCTTCCGGCAAATCTGTTTCCGAAAAAAATATTTGGTAAAAACGGGGTTCATATAAGGATTTACGGCACCTTGGACACCCCCCGTTTGTTTTTGAACTAACTATAATTTGTCGTTCTATGTTTTGATTATGAAAAGATATTTTGCGGCACTAAATATTTTATTAATCGCGGTTGCTGTTTATTTCAGTGTAAAAGCATTTTATAAGGTTGCGACCGCCGACCTTAATAATGCTCCTTCCCGGGAGGTTACATCCCGACACGTAATTTCCCCCAAAGACGTAACCGTCCACCCCATATCTTACTACAGAGCAATAACAGATCGCAATCTTTTCAACTCAAAAAAGGACGTTGGACAATCTGCCGAAACCCTCGATATTGAAACCCTTGAGCCCACAGATCTCAAGCTAAAACTGCTGGGAACCGTTTCCGGCAATAGCAAAAAAGCCTATGCCGTTATAGAAGAAACTGAAAAAAAGAACCAGGATCTGTACCGGATCGGGGATTCCATTCAAAACGCAACACTTAAAATGATCTTAAGAGAAAAAGTGATATTACGGGTTAACGGCAAAGATGAAATTCTGGGAATTGAGGAAGCCGGCGGCAGCCCGAAAACAAGTATTGTTTCAAACAAAGCCGGTATCGCTGCGTCACAGGCTATAACCTTAAAACGTTCCCGGATAGAATCAGCGTTTAAAGACGTAAACTCTCTTATGAAACAGGTAAGAATACGGCCCCATTTTACAAATGGAAAACCGGACGGTTTGCGTTTAACGGGCGTAAGGCCGAATTCAATCTTCTATAACATGGGACTAAAAAGCGGGGATATCATTACCGGCGTTAATAATAATACAATCGAATCCGTAGACGACGTCCTCAAATTCTATCAAAGCTTACAGTCCTCTTCCAATGTGGCGCTCCAGGTAAAACAAAGAGGCCGGCTCAAAACAATTAATTATAATATTGAATAAATGGTAACTGTATGATAATAGAAAACTTAGATTTTTTTTAAAAAACCTTGCCACAAAACAAAATTTACAAACCATTAGCAAAGAGTCGGGTTATTCAATAAATCATGGAACTAATCGGTACTAAATGAAATCACACAATACTATCTCAAAAGCGATCAGATACCTGTTTGTCCTGTTTTTTTTGTTGCTGACCGCGCACCTGACCGCTGATGCGATCGCTCAAGTTTCCGGTAAAAGCGCACAGAATCTAAAAGCCAGCCCGGCTTCCAAAGTCAACAGCGATTCGGAACGATTCATCTCAATAGATTTCAACGATGTGGATCTTTCTGTTTTTATTAAATTTATCAGTGAATTGACCTCAAAGAATTTTGTTATAGATCAACGGGTAAAAGGAAAAGTTACTATAATTTCACCCAGCAAAATTTCAGTCAAAGAAGCTTACAAGGTTTTTGAATCCGTTCTGGAAGTCCATGGATATACCACGGTAGAAG
The DNA here is from genome assembly GCA_964410925.1 of uncultured Desulfobacteraceae bacterium. Taxonomy (GTDB): domain Bacteria; phylum Desulfobacterota; class Desulfobacteria; order Desulfobacterales; family UBA11574; genus S5133MH16. The sequence continues at coordinate 3,487 of CAYPIW010000129.1, read as the reverse complement.
CCGGACAAATAGTTAAAATCGTTCCCTCTCCCGATGCACGATCAAAAAATATTGAAACCCGTATAAAAGAAGAGGCCGCTTCACCGGCGGACAGGGTTGTCACGCAACTCATCCCTTTGAAATTTGCAGACTCCAATGAAATAAAAAAACTTTTCGCGCCCCTGATTTCCAAAAGCAGCGTGATCCTGGCATATCCCCCCACGAACATGCTCATCGTAACCGATATCTATTCAAACATAAAACGGTTGCTTCGCATCTTGAAAGCAATTGATATAACCGGTATGGGAGAGGAACTCTCTGTGATTCCCCTGGAATATGCCGATTCCACAAATTTCGTAAAAATTTTGGATTCCGTTTTTAAAACTAAGACAGGTCGCAGAGCACAAGATTCGGCCACGGCAATTCAATTCGTTGCCGATGAACGAACCAATACCATAATCGTCCTTGCCAGCGAGGTTGAAACCATAAGGATCAAAAGACTGATACACCTGCTGGACAGGGAAACTCCCCGGGGAAAAGAGAAAATCCGCGTCTATTATCTTGAAAATGCCAATGCCGAAGACCTGGCCAAGGTTCTCCAGGAACTGCCCACAAGAAAAGGAGGAACACCCGACGGCAGGGCAACTCCGTTTGTTTCGGACACAGCCAAAATAACCGCTGATAAAGCAACCAACAGTCTGATTATCATGGCGGGCAAAGAGGATTACATAGTTCTGGAAGAGATTATTCAGAAACTCGATGTTCCCAGAGCCATGGTCTATATTGAGAGTCTTATCATGGAAGTCAATGTGGAAAAGGACTTTAATCTCGGCGTTCAATGGCAGGCAGGGGGCAAGACCTCGGTAGATAACAAAGATGCGGCTTTTGGCGGTGCATTCAGTCCAACCGGTAGTGCGTTGCCATCTCCGTTAACCGGTGCTCCGGAGGGATTTTCCCTGGGCATATTCAGCGAAGCGGTTACCATTGCCGGTATTACTTTTCCCAACCTTGGCGCAGTGGTACAGGCGTATAAAAAGGACAAGGATGTCCATATTCTTTCGACCCCTCAAATTCTGACCACAGACAATGAAGAGGCAACCATCACGGTTGGAAAAAATGTTCCGTATCAAACAAGAGCAGGCACTTCGGACGCAGAAGTAGATTACAGTTATTATGAATATAAAGACGTGGGCATCACCTTAAAGATTACCCCTCAAATCAGCAAGGACCGGCTGGTGCGGCTCTATATTTCCGAGGAATCGACCAAACTGGACGAACTGGCAAGCACTGTGAATGAACGCCCCACAACCTTAAAGCGCACCATCGAAACCACCGTGATTGTTAAAGATAGAAGTACTCTGGTCATCGGCGGATTAATCGACGACAGCTTTACTAAAACAGAAATCAAGGTCCCCTGTTTGGGAGACATCCCCTTGCTTAATTTCTTGTTCAAGTCAGTATCAAAAGCAGGGGACAAAACCAATCTTTTTGTATTTATTACCCCCCACGTCGTAAAACACCCTTCCGAAGCGGAAGAAATTTATCAAAAAAAGAAAGGTCAGATAGACGAAATTCAAGAAGGCAATATCAAAATGTACGAGAAAAATTTGCCTTAAAGAGATTTTTAAAAACCAGCACCCCTTAAAACAGCATGCAAAAACCTCTTGCACAGATACTCAGGGAAATTTTTGGCGTTTCCCAACAAGATTTAAACGAAGCCCATAAGATAAAATCTGACAAAGGAGGCCGTTTCGGAGAAATCCTGGTCGCAAAAAAAACCATTGCCGAAACACAGCTTCTGGAAGCATTAAGCATCCAATATGGTATCCCTTTTTGGCCCGATCTTCCCCTTGACAGTTTCAAAACAGATTTTATTAGCCAGGTTCCGATTCAATTTCTAAAAAAATATGTCATGGTTCCTTTGATCAGCGACATCAATGAATCGGGTGTTGACAACAGCCTTCCTCAACTCGAACCGGAGAATGCAACAGAAACCCTTCTCCATTTAGCTGCGGTCATCGCCATAAATGATCCTGCCGGTATCCAGCCCCTTGATGACTTGATCCGAATTCTCGAACCGCACGATTTTAAACTGGTCCTCTCAACAAAGGATGCCATTCTTTTTGCTATAAATATTTTTTATGACCTCAACAGAGATTCCGCTGAACAGCTTGTCCAGAATATGGAAGAAGACAGCAGTGCCATTATCAGTGAGATCGAGGAAAAAGCGGATCTTCTGGATGACATCAGTGACGCACCGATCATAAAACTGGTGAACCATATTATTTCCCAATCCGTAAAAGCACGCGCAAGCGATATCCATATGGAACCCTACCAGGACAGTTTCAAAGTGCGCTATCGGGTTGACGGTATTCTTTATGACCTGCTATCCCCTCCCAAATGGGTCCAGCCCGCTTTGATCTCCAGAATCAAGGTTATGGCAAAGATGAACATCGCGGAAAAACGTCTTCCCCAGGATGGTCGTTTGGACGTAAAAATCGGCAATCAGCAGATTGATGTGCGGGTCTCCACCATTCCGACTTCTTTTGGGGAGCGTTTGGTGCTCAGGCTTCTTGATAAATCAGGTTCTTTGATTTCGCTTTCAGATTTGGGGCTTCCCCCGGACAAGCTTGATCAGCTTGAAAACCTTGTCAGATCCCCGAACGGCATCATACTTGTTACCGGTCCCACAGGCAGCGGTAAGACAACGACCCTCTATGCAATTTTATCATCCATCAATAAACCCGACATAAATATTATTACCATTGAAGACCCGGTAGAATACCAGATCGAAGGAATCAGCCAGATACAGGTCAATCCAAAAATAAGCTTAACCTTTGCCAACGGACTGAGATCCATTGTCAGACAGGACCCGGACGTTATTCTGGTCGGCGAAATACGGGATCGGGAAACAGCGGAAATAGCGGTTCAGTCGGCACTGACAGGACATCTTGTTTTTTCCACACTTCATACAAACGATTCTGCAAGCGCCATTACGCGCCTTGTTGATATCGGCGTTGAACCCTTTTTAATTTCATCATCGGTCTTAGCCGTGATTGCCCAGAGACTTATCCGAGTTCTTTGCAAAGATTGCAAACAGCCTTATACACCCGACAAGTCGGCTCTGGAAAGCATAGGAATTGTACCGGATCAACTCCACGAGGCTACCATCTACCGGGCGGAGGGATGTGAAAACTGTTTTCATACGGGATACAAGGGACGTAACGGAATTTTTGAAACAATGCTTCTGGACTCCAGTTTAAAAAGCCTGATACTTACAACCTATGATTCAGGCCGGATAAAGGATGCCGCGTTGAATCTGAATATGATTACTCTTCGCCAGGACGGCATACAAAAAGTTTTAAGGGGTATTTCCACAATAGAAGAGGTCATACGGGTTACGCAACAGTGACGGTTTCGTAAAAAGTCCAACTTCTGCGTTGTGCTGCATTTCGTAATCATTCAACGTACGAAAAGTACGCCTCATGATTACAAAATTTGCACGCCT
>CAYPIW010000128.1:0-23469 GCA_964410925.1 uncultured Desulfobacteraceae bacterium | reverse complement strand
ATAAAAACTTATAATTTAACCCATTTTGCGCTTTGGAACCTGGATCTTTCTTTTTTCGGGATCTTTCTGCTCACGATAAAAAATTGCAATATGACCAATGATCCCCACCAGCTCGGATGCGGTCTCTTTTTCAATGACGCCGGCCATCTCTTTTTTCAGGCTTTTTTCCTTAAAATCACCAAATTTTATCTTGATAAGTTCATGTTTTTCCAGCGCCTCGTGAACCGCCCGGGTTACCGTAGGGGAAAGTCCCTTCTGGCCCACAAAAACCACCGGTTTCATGCCGTGGACAAGACCTTTCAAATATTTCTTCTGATAACCTTTAAGTTTTTCCACAGGTGCCTCCGCTTTTGATCTGTTACCTCACGTTTCATATTTTTTGTGCCCCAATACGAGGGAATGCTACTCAATAACCTGCAGGGGATCCAAGAGCGTAAATGTATCCGGATCGCCGATGTTTTCCCAATCCAGGCGGTCATATGAAATTTCTTTGCATGTCCACCCGACCGAGATGTGTAAATGGGGAAAAATGCCTTTTTGGGACGTGCTCGAGCCCGCCAGGGTTGCAATGACATCCCCCTGTTTGACGATTTTACCTACATAAAGAGTGTCTGCCGGGATTGTATGGCCGTAAATCGTACATAACCTATTGTTATCCACATCAGCTCCTTTGACCATGCTGCCAGTGCGCGACTCCCACATACGATTCCACCCATATATATCTCAAAACAATCGAGACCGTTGAAAAACGTCAAATTTTCCCACATGGTTACGTTGTTGTGGCATTATTTACCCATGTGAGATGTGTTGAAACAAATCGGATCGATCTGACTAACTTATTATAATCAATGGTATTTAAAACAGAATGACCCATAAAAAAGTCTTGGCATAGGTTTTGCTTATTTAACAAAAAAAAGGAGGCTCACCACAAAATGCAAGCAACCAACTCTGTTCAAATTTTTAAAAAGATCCATAACTCCGTAGGAAAAGAAATTCAAGATGACCCGATATTTTTCTTCAAAGGTGTGATTATCGGCGGCATTATCAGTCTGTTTTTGTGGGTCATCATATTTAGGATCATCATCTGATGATTGACACGCATCGGCTTTTGGCAGTTTGATGAAGAATGCACACCTTGAAGGCATTTAAAAGATATTCGATGTTCAAATTCTTGCATCTCAGGAAAGTGTTTTTCAACTAATTCGCGGGTTACCCCCATATCATGGTTTCCTGGTAAGTAAAGGACCGCGAGGTCGCCGATGCTCACGGCGCAAATCTGTTACGCCGACAGGGTAGCCGCTACCTTAATTGCATCGTCTAAATAACCAATAGCTTTTACGATATTTTTTGCAACTTCAACATCCTTTTTGATATCTCGAATCGTCTTCTGGAGGTTCTTGTTAGTTTCCTTGATAGCTTCGATCGTCAAATTTGATGATCCAATCCAATCCTGCATGATCGAGGAGAGGAGGCTGTCAACTTTCTTGGACAGATTTTTGGTCTCTGTTCTCACCTTTTTAGCCTCATCTTCCATCTCTTTGAACATAAGATCTATTTCAAGATTATGCCCTTTCCGTTTTGTGATCAGTAATTTGTCAACGATTAATTCCTTGTCTTCTTTATTTTTTATTGTCATAGTTAAAACCGCCTTTCGCTGTATGATTTGATATTAAAACGGTTACTCTTTTTCCGGTTGCATTTCTTTATAAAGTTCATACATATACTTCCCATTCTCATATAATCCTTGAACTGCCGACAAATTGTATTCCGGCTTCTCTATTGCCTGAATCAGCTCGAGATGGGCTGCAGGGATGGATCGATAGGAATTATTCAAAGCTTCTAGAATCTTTAACCGCATCAAGTATGCCTCGTTAAGCTCTATGAAGGCCTTCACGGTGCTTTTTCGATGGGCAAGATCAATAGATGAATTCGGAACGAGTTTGCGTGCAACTTCTATACTTCGCTGCTCGTAATCCTGACGGAGGTTTAAAACAGCAATTCGGATAGCTTTCTGGAGCATCGCAGATATATTAAACATTACGGGCTGATTTTTCTCAAGTGCCTCTCGAAGCTTTCTTCGTCTTTTAGAGTCGATGTAGGCACGAGTCGCTTGTGAAGCCGCAACCGAAAAGATCCTTACTCCTTCATCTATTCCTTCAAACTCTAGAGTTGACGCAGCGGCTTTAAGATTTGCGTTCAGATCCTTTGCCAATGTATCGAACTCCTTCTGAGAAACGATATCTAAGCCTGCAAGACTGGCCAGCAATTCGGAATAGGCTACAAGAGTACTGTTCAGTGTATAGACACCAGATCGAAACTGAGGAAACACCATGAAGAGCGGTATTTCGTTCATTCTCCAAGCGAAAAATTCCCCATCGACACTCTGGATCAGGAGGTTTTTTATATCCTCTGCTCCATCGATCGTTGCACTGGCCTCTGCAGTTTCTTCTATGAATCGATTACGGTTGGCAGTATCATTATATTTCAGGGCTTCATCAGCACCCTTTCTCAATTCTTGCAATGACGAGGAAAAATCCGAAAAGGGCTGATGTTTTATCGTACCGCAACTTGTGATTAAAAAAAACACTATAACGACCGCGGATATCCATCTGCCCTGATCAAATCGACTAAAGAGAACCTTAGATTTCATTTTTCCCTCCTTCTGTTGCTTGTATTTCCGAAAAAATTAGGTGTCCGAACACGGTTGGTTCGGTTATACCTGTTTTAGTGCCTCAGCCTTCAGCTTTTCGAATTCGTCCTCAAGTTCCTTCACCCTCCCTTCAGCAACGTTCTTGGCATGATCTGCTTCACTCTTCTTTTGCTCAGCCTCCTTAAAGTACCTCTCCGCCTCCTTAGCGCCAGCATTCTGCTGCTCGAACAGTTCTTTAAGCATCACATTTGGGCTGGCATCCTGTTCTTTGCCCAGTTTATCCTTGGTGGCATCCCGTGTTTTATTGGCCGCAGTCTTTTCATTTTCGGCCTCTTGTTGTCTCTTCCCCGATTGGTCTGCCTCTGCTTTACGCTTCTCCAATTCTTCCCTGGCCTGCTGTAATTCGCTAGATTTTTCCGCAAGCTTCTCAAATATTGTCTTAGATGTGGCTTTCGCTCCGAGATACACACCGTTGCTGATACCGATTAGCGTCAGAAGCCCTGCCGGAAGCTCCGGGAATTCCAAGGTCCAATAGATCTTGCTTGTTACAAAAACCGCCGCAAGCGTCGTAAAAAGTGCCATCTGGACCTTATAGAGATCCGGTCGTCCCTCAGTTTGAAATAAATCTAGCCACTTAGGATCCTTTGTATCCATCGCGGCGATCTCACGCCCTTTACTCTCTCTCGCGGATGCCGTAATCTTGGCGATTATTGACGAACCTCCTGTAATACCCAACAGTATCAAGACATCATTGGTGAGATCCAGAAGCCTCCCTGATACCACCAAAACATAAAACGATGCTGAGAATATCAATACGGTCCAGAGAAGAATCTGGGCCAGTGAAAGGCTTGCGCCTCCATACTTGCCTGAGACATACCAAATCGGATCAAAACGAAACCATTCTTCCGTCTCTTTACGCCCTGCGATAATTCCTGAAACCAACCATGGGAGAACAAGCGCAGAAAACCAGCAAATTACGGCCAGCGTGCGAGATGAGACTGCAAAGTCTTGCGAAACCACTTCGGCTATCTCGCCATCCGGTCCACGAGCTACCACCATTAGGTCAACCGATTTGGCAAGATGGACTCCACTTTCATTTATGTCAGGAATCCGAGCCTGCAGTTTAGCCTTATTAATTTGTATATTTTTCAGCTCCACGTTATTGCTGGTTATAAAGGGATTATTGTTTTCTTCACCCTTCTCCTGTTTGCGTATACAAACATAAAACTGAGCCTTTTGGAAATCAAAGTCGCTCTTGCTAACATCAAGTGTGATGTATTCGCCTACAGGTGCGCGCTTTGGTTCAAACTCGAGGGTTGTGCCCATGCCGCTGGTCCCCGGAATCCTCTCAACTACTCTTTGGGCAGCGACTGTCAATTTCACGCGGGAGTTTTTTGATGGTGTGATGTTAATTGCTATATCTTCTGCTAAAGCATATTTTTCCGGAGTCGTATCTTCTTTTTTGGTCACGGACGTACCCGATGGTATTGTTACTTTATAACCGGATTTAGTAACAGGAAGAATGTACCTGAAATCCGTATTTTCTCGAAGCCGATACCTCTGGCCATTTTGCTTCTGAACCTCCATCGGCTTTTTGAGTATATGGTTTCCTTTTGCTTTGCCGGATGGCAAAGTAATTTCAAAATTTTTTGCAAGGGTATTACACTGGTCATTAAGATATTCTTTGGGAATAGCTTCCAGTTCTTCTCCCTGTTTCATCTGATAGTCTAATGTCATGTTTGTGAATACGGTATATACTTCAATGTCTTTAGAAACCACCTCAGTCAAACATGAACCCGCAGCAGAAATTTCAATTCCAAATCCATAGAGCATCATTAGCCCGCATATCGCAACGAATATTTTCTCATAAAATCTGTTCATCACACCCCCCCTTTTAAGATCGAATATTAATTAAGTATTCTTTCGTTCAACCTTTCCTTCATACAGTCAACTAAAATGAAAGGATGTTACGGAATTCTTCTGATCGTCTTCTCCCAAATTAATATTAATCCAATCCTAAAAACTAAAAGTTGGTCTGCTTGCTCTGTTTCTTTAAGGAAAAACACATTGCTTTGGATTTTATCTAAAAGCACAGCAGATTGTACCTTCTTGCCCATAAGAATGTAAATTCGCGAGCTTGGGTTTAAAAATGACATTTTTAAATCTATATGATCTCAATCAACAATGCGCATGCTGCGGGAGAAGAGATTGAAGCGCAAATGGTCATTTCAGGAAACAGGAGATTCACCGATTTTTTATTACTTTTTGAATATACAAAAAAATGCATTGGCTTTCTAAAAGACTGACAACCCGTTTACTTTAAATCAACATTCTGATGCTTGTATGTTGAAAACAAATTCTTCGTATCTTAATGAAAAACCCAGGTTAACAAAACTTTTCGCAACACCTGTGCCAAAAAGCTTTTTCTCTTGTATCAAGCAGAACTCGAAAAAAGCCTTTTCATTTTATGGTTCATGCAACCCACTTAATTAACAATACTTTCATACGATCAGAATACCTGTACACACAGCTAAAACCGCGTGAATTGTATGGAATGAAAAATCGGAGGAAGGATAACCCAATAAAAAATGCACAGAAAAATGTTTATTATTGGACATTTTTCTGTGCATGGTCACTTCATATGTTTGCAACTTAATTGGAAGGGATGAATAATGACCCAATGGATGATAATCCATTGACCCATAGGAAATACACCTGACCCGCGGTTCTCACAAGCTGATTTTGTGTTTTTTCTATATAAGGGTAAAAACGCAATTGGTTGCAAAAGACCAGAAATACGAGGGGAATATTCCCATCAAAAGCACTCCCCAGCATGCGATTGCCAGGGCAAGTACGGTGGTCCGAGAAGGTTTGGGCATGGTAACCCTCCCTTCGGAAGTATGGAAGTACATCACCACAACCACCCTGAGATAGTAGTAAATCGAAATGATGCTGTTTATTGCGCCGAATATGACCAGCCAGACATAGCCGGCTTTTATGCCTTCGGTAAAAATATAAAATTTACCCATGAATCCGGCACTGGGCGGAATTCCAGCAAGGGAAAACATAAAGACCGACATGGCCACCCCCATCATCGGGTATTTAAAGCCCAGTCCTGCAAAATCGGAGATCTGATCATATTCCCCTTCCTCTTTCCCGAGAAGCGCCACAACACCGAAGGCTCCGATGTTCATAAACGCATACGCCATAAGGTAGAACAACATCCCTGCCTGGGCAAGAGCGGTGCTCGCCACAAATCCGATGAGGATATATCCGGCATGGGCAATGCTTGAATAGGCAAGCATGCGTTTTATGTTGCCCTGAGCCAATGCCACAATGTTTCCGACGGTCATTGTCAGAAGCGCAGCGATCCACATGACGGATGTCCAGTCTGCTTTGAGAGAAATAAGGGGGACAAGAATGACCCGGATCAGCGCTGCGAAGGCAGCCGCCTTTACGCCGGTAGCCATGTATCCGGTAATCACTGTGGGAGCGCCTTCATAAACGTCCGGCGTCCACATGTGGAAAGGAACCATTGAAACCTTGAAGCCGAAGCCCACCGTCATCATAATCAACCCGGCAAAAAGGAGTTTTGAGCTCAGTACTTGAGGATGACTTGTCAGGAAGTTGCCCAACTTTGTAATGTCCAGTGTCCCTGTGGCGCCATAGATAAGGGCAAATCCGTAAAGAAGAAAACCCGAAGCAAAGGCACCAAGCAGAAAATACTTTAACGCCGACTCTGCGGAGCGGAGCTGATCTTTATGAAAACCCGCAAGAACGTAAATACACACCGACATGGTTTCAAGGGCCACAAAAATCAAAATCAGGTTGCCTCCGGCCGCCATCAGGGTCATACCGCAAGTGGCGAAAAGAATAAGGGCGTAATACTCTCCGCAGTTTATCCGTGAGAAAAACTTCTGGTAATTAATGGAGATCATGATGGTCATAATCAGGATCAGCAAGACGGTCAGGGTGATAAAAAAAGAAAAGCCGTCTGTAAACGCCATACCGCTAAAAGAAGAGCCGCCGCTGGTCGGCCATGTCACAATCAAACAGGCCAGTGCGATCAAAGAACCGCCAAGTGATATAAAAGCGATGGAACCCGTTTTTGCTTTCCGCTTGAAGACATCAATAAGCAGTACGAACAATGCGGTTGCAACAAGAATAATTTGCGGCCAAACAGCCGGGTAGCTTATTGCCGGCAGAACGAAATCCAATGTCTCCATTAATTCCTCCAAAGTTATTGTGCAAAAAAGCCTCTAATTACAAAGGCTCGTCTTTTAATATTTCATCCTGGTTTAAGGATCGATCCTGAGACAGTATCAGGGCGGCATTTTTTATCGCCAGGTTAGTACTGGTTTTTCCGGTCGCTTCTTGAACATACATTTGATAGTCTTTGTTGAATCTGTTGATAAAAAGCGAGACCGACGCATCCATTTTTCTCATGAAATATCCAGGGAAAATTCCCATTACAAAAACAAGCACGGCAATGGGAACCATCGTGGCGATCTCGCGCAGGTTCAGGTCCGGAATATTTTTGTTTTCATCTTTGTCAACGGGGCCGAACATGACCCGCTGGTACATCCATAACATATAGGTGGCCCCGAAGATCATTCCCGAGACGGCAAACACCCCAAAAAGCGGATATGTTTTGAAAACGCCCACAAGGATCAGGAACTCCCCCACAAAACCGTTTGTTCCGGGCACGGCAACCGACGCCAGTGTGATAATCATAAGGAACGTGGCAAAGATTGGCATGACCTTTGCGAGGCCTCCGAAATCCTCCATCATCCGGGAATGCCTTCTTTCATAGATGATTCCCACAAGGATAAACAGGGCACCCGTATTGAGTCCGTGATTCAACATTTGATAAATGCCCCCTTCAATCCCCTGCATATTCAAGGCAAAAAGCCCGATCATCACATATCCCAGGTGGCTTACGCTGGAGTAAGCCACAAGGCTTTTCATGTCCGGTTGGACCCATGCCACCAGAGCCGCATAGATGATCCCGATAACTGCAAGAACCGCTATAATCGGGAGGAACTGGTGTGATGCATAAGGAAACAGCGGCATTGCAAATCTTATAAAACCATAAGTCCCCATTTTAAGTAGAATGGCGGCAAGGATGACGCTTCCGGCGGCCGGAGCTTCCACATGGGCATCCGGCAACCAGGTGTGGAACGGAAACATGGGAACTTTGATCGCAAACGCCAGAAAAAAGGCCATGCAAAGCCAGAACTGTATGGATACCGGTATATGCAGGTTGTACAGCTCCAGAAGGTTGAAGGTGGCAATTCCGGTGATTTTGTAATTGTAGTAATACAGGTAGATAATCGCCACAAACATGAGCAGGCTTCCGGCCGCCGTGTACAGGAAAAACTTGACGGCGGAATAAATGCGCCGGGGTCCGCCCCAAACCCCGATGAGAAGGAACATGGGGATGAGCATAAGCTCCCAGAAAATGTAGAAGATGACAAGGTCCAGTGCTACAAACGCGCCGATCATCGCTGTTTCAAGAAGAAGCATGCTGATGAGAAACGCTTTGACATATTTCTGGATATACGTCCATGAACACAGAATACATAAGGGAACAAGGAAAGTGGTCAGCACCACCAGCCACAGGCTGATTCCGTCTATGCCGACAAAATAAGAAAGGCCCATGCTCTTGACCCAGGTGGTATGCTCCACAAACTGCATATGCGCCATTTCGGAATTAAAATAAACGGGAAACGCCAGGGAAACCGCAAATTCAAAAAGGGATATGACAAACGCGGCTTTGCGCATAAGATTATAATTTTTTTCTTTATCGCCCCGGATAAAAAGAAGCAAAAACACCCCGGCCAAGGGAAAGAAAATTGTGAAACTGATAATCGGGAAATTAAGCTGGTTCATTCTGTCATCTCCAGAAGTTGCTATGTTCAGATGTTGTCCGCATATAATTGGATCATCTTAACTGCTGACCTGCGTTATAACCAAAAGATATCTCATCCTAAATATACAGTAAAAAGACATAATACATAACAATCGCCACTGTGCCCGCTACAAAGGTTACCGCATAGCGTTGCACATAACCGGTCTGAATGTGACGCAGCATACTGCCGCACCACATGAAAAATTGAGCCGTTTTGTTCACAAGGCCGTCTATGATCATAGCATCGGTAATTCTCCATAAAAAGATACTGAACGTATGAAGCGGATTAATCACATTCCACTCATACATCTCGTCAATATACCATTTGTTGAGCAGAAGCCTGTAAAGCAAGGGGGTCTTTTGAGCAAGCCTCTCGGGAATCTCTCTCTTTTTCATGTACATCATGTATGCGGTAAAGATACCCCCGAGTACAATTAGAGTGGTAATGGCCATAAGAATATATTCGAGTGTGTATGAATGATGGCCGGCGGTTTCCGCCCCGTGTGTTATTGCCAAGCCCGTAGCGTCTTGAAAAAGTTTTCCGTCCCCTAAGCCCATAACCGGTTCAAGAAAATGTTCCACAAGATTGCTCCCGCCAAGTGCCTTGGGAATACCGATATATCCGCCCACCACGGAAAGAACGGCCAGTATGATTAAAGGAACGGTCATGGATTTGGGGGCTTCGTGAATATGTTTTTTCACCTCTTCAGATGCCCTGCATTCGTTGAAAAAGGTCATAAAAATGAGTCGGAACATATAAAAGGCGGTCATTGCTGCGGCAAGGACGCCAATCACCCACAGCATTACATTTCCGCCCGGGCTGCTGAAGGCCTTCCAGAGGATCTCGTCTTTGCTGAAGAAACCTGAAAATCCCGGAAAGCCGATAATGGCCAGGGTTGCGATCACCATGGTATAAAAAGTGACCGGCATTTTCTTGCGCAGCCCGCCCATATACCTCATATCCTGTTCACCGCTCATGGCATGTATTACACAACCCGAACATAAAAAGAGAAGGGCCTTGAAAAAAGAATGGGTCAACACATGAAAAAGGCCTGCGGCAAAGGCGCCCACTCCCAGACCCAGAAACATGTACCCGAGCTGGCTGACCGTCGAGTAGGCCAGGACCTTTTTGATATCATTATGGGTTAAGGCGATGGTGGCAGCAAAAAATGCGGTCATGCCGCCCACAATTGCAACCGTCTGCAAGGCAACCGGCGACATGGTATAAATAATATTGCAGCGAGCCACAAAATATACGCCTGCGGTGACCATGGTTGCGGCATGGATCAGCGCGCTGACCGGAGTAGGACCGGCCATGGCGTCAGGAAGCCAGACATACAGAGGAATCTGGGCGGATTTGGCCGTACATCCCAGGAAAAATAAAATGCATATCAACGTAATAAGATCCGGCGACAGGAGGGAAACATGGGAAAATACATCCATGTATTTTATTGACCACATCCCGTGCTTTCCAAGATTCACGATCAGCAGCAGCATGCCGATGGCAAAGAAAAAGTCACCGATTCTATTGGTAATAAAGGCCTTTTTTCCGGCAATCGCAAACTCCTGGGTACTGAACCAGAAGGCGATTAAAAGATATGAGCATAACCCCACACCTTCCCAGCCCAGAAACATCAAAAGAAAGTTGTCCGCCAGCACCAGGGTGATCATGCACAACATAAAGAGGTTAAGGTACGTAAAATATCTGAAATACGTCCCCTCATCATGCTCATCATGCCACATGTAACCAATGGAATATATATGGATCAAAAAGCCGACCCCGGTGACGAACATGCACATAAACATTGAAATGGGATCGATCTGAAATCCCATTGGCACACTGAATTCCCCGGATGCCATCCATGTGAACCAGATGTAATCGTAGAAACGCTTGTCCGGTTCAAGCCTTAGCATCTCGACAAAAATGATGACTGTCACGAAAAAAGCCAGCCCCACCGAACCGCAGGCGATCCAGTGTATCATACTTTTATTTGCTTTTTCTATACGACGGCCGAAAAGACCATTTACCAGCACCCCGGTAAGGGGCAGGGAGGGAATCAACCATACATAATCAAACATTGCATAAACCTCTACTTACCATTTTAGCAGGTTAAACTTGTCTATATTGATGGATCCGGTTTTCCGGTACAAAAGGACAAAAATTGCCAGTCCGACCGCTGCCTCGGCCGCCGCGACGGCCATGATGCACATCACCATGAATATCCCTTCAGGGGAGCTATTGGCTCGACTGAAGGTGATAAAGGCAAGATTAACGGCTCCGAGCATGATCTCTATGCACAGAAACACAACAATAGCGTTTTTGCGGGTGATCACCCCACCGCAGCCTATTGTAAAAAGTATCGCCGATAAAATGAGATAGATGTCTTGATATTCAGCCATTACAGTAACACCTTGTTTTTCTTTCAGATAATCAATTTTTTTTCGCCAGGTAAACAGCACCCACAATTGCTGCCGTCAGGAGAACCGACACCAGTTCAAAGGGGAGGAGTCCCTCGGAGAATATATAATTCGAAAGCAGTTCCACTTCTCCGAATTTTATCATGGCCGGATCCGTCATGGATCCTTTTAACGCCATGGGACCGAACCCGACCCCGATGATAAACAATCCGATAAGTAAAAGGCCCAGCAGCAAATACCGTCCGTTTAAAAGGTTTTTCAAAGGTTCTGCACTTTCATCCGAAACCCGCAGGTTCAGCATCATAATCGCATAAATAATAAACATCATGATTGCGCCTGCGTAAACGATCACCTGCAGAATTGCGATAAACTGAAACTTTAATAAAAGAAACAGAACCGCAAGAATAAAGCAGTTTCCGACCATCCATATTGCGCTGTGAACGGTATTTCGAGAGAATATGACCATTACGGCGGTGGCGATGGCGATGATGCCACAAATCAATATCAGTGCTTGTTCCATGAGCAAAAGCCTTTTTTAAATGCTGTTTTCGAAGAACATCCCCTTTCAGGAAGATGTTCATGCGTTGAGTTATTTTCCCTTGAACTGAAATCTTTCAGGGGTTTTCAGTTTTTCAATATTAAAAATAAAATCTGTCCGGTTGTAGTCAATATAATCATAAACCTCCGTCAATGTGATGGCCCCTTTGGGGCAGGCTTCCTGGCAAAATCCGCAAAATATGCATCGCAGTTCGTTTATGACAAATTTTTTAGGATATCTTGTCTTTCCCTCTTCCTCATACGGAACAATAGTGATGGCCTGGGACGGGCAAATCCGGGCGCACAGTCCGCATGCCACGCATTTGAGTTCCCCTTTCTCGTCAACCTCGAGTCTGTGGAGACCTCTCCAGCGCTGGCTCCGTTGCGTCTTTTCGGTGGGGTACTGAAGGGTCACCGGCTTTGTAAGGAAATTCTTGAATATAAAAGAAAGTCCTTTAAAAAGAGGCTTAACATATTTTCCCTTTTCAGGACGATTTTGACTCACATGGATAACATCGACTGGTTTCATTATCTTACCCGTTTTTTCAGGATCGTATATAATATTTGATGAATTCGTAAAAAGTAGAACTCATCACATTTCAGGTTTTAAGATTTAGGTTTTAGAGAATTAAATTTAATTGTTTTAACAGATACTTAAAGCTTAATACCTAAAACTTAAAACTTAAAACATCCGTAAAAAGCCGTATTCTTGGCTTTTTACGAGACCATCATAACACTGCCATCACCAGTCCCGTGGCCAGAACATTAAGCAGCGCCACGGGAAGAAGGAACTTCCATTCAAGTTTCATAACCTTATCGTAGCGCAACCGGGGAAACGTAGCCCTCACCCAGATACACAGGAAAATGACGGCAAACATCTTTAGAAAAAACCAGACCACGCCGGGAACAAAAGCCGGCCCGTACCATCCTCCCAAAAACAGCGTCGTGACCAGGGAAGCGAACACAATCATGTGTATGTATTCGGCCAGGAAAAACAGCGCAAATTTCATACTGCTGTATTCCACGTTGTATCCGCAGCACAGCTCGGACTCCGCTTCGGGCATGTCGAAAGGGGTCCGGTTTAATTCAGCAATCCCACTGATCAGAAACACAAGAAAGGCAACCGGTTGCTTAAAAACATTCCATACTCCGGACTGGGCATTCACCATGTCAACGATGCTAAAGGAGCCGGTAATCATGATAATGCTCACCACAGCAAATGCCATTGAAATTTCGTAGCTTATGATCATGGCCGACCCGCGCAGCCCGCCCATGTATCCGTATTTGTTCCCTGAAGACCATCCTCCAAGAATGGTTCCGTAAGAGCCTAAAGTTGAAAGTCCGAGAATAAAAAGGATGCCAATAGATGGATTGGCAAGGTAGAGATTGATTTCCCGTCCGAAAATCGTGATCGGAGGACCAAAAGGGATCACGGAAAGCAGAATAATGGCCACCGAAATACTGATGGCAGGAGCTAAGATAAAAACGGTTTTATCCGCGTTTTCCGGGATAACATCCTCTTTAAAAAAGTTTTTGATCCCGTCTGCAATCGGCTGGAGAAGCCCGTGAAACCCCACCCGCATGGGTCCGTATCTCAGCTGCATATGTCCCAGGACCTTCCGTTCCATATAGGTTGTGTAAGCAGCTATAAGAAGAAACACACTGAAGATCACAATAAGTTTAATTATCGGAATGATTAGGTATTCAACCATCTGGATTACTCCCTCATGAAGCTTTTTTAACCTTGACCGCGCTGACCTTAAACTCGGGTATCTTTGCCACCGGGTCGACGATTGCATGTGTCAGGATGTTTGCCGGAGCTTCATGGAAATGGAACGGCACAAAAACCATTCCGGGTTTGGATCGCTCCGTGAGCCATGTTTTGAGTTTTATACTGCCCCGTCTTGACGTGATCTCTATAAATTCTCCCTCCGATACGTTCAGTTTTTCGGCATCTTCAGGATTTAGCTGCGCGATGGGTTCCGGGCAAAGACGATTCAGGCCGGTACCGCGGCGGGTCATGGTTCCGGTATGGAAGTGTTGCGGAACCCGACCGGTGCTGAGCAAAAACGGGTACTCGTCATCCACGGGCTCAAAAGGCGGTATGTAATCAATGGCAATAAAAAGTCCCTTGCCTCTGGCGAATTTTCCCACGTGAAGCACGGGCGTCCCGGGATGAGTTTCATCCGGACACGGCCAGCTGATGCCACCCTTTTCAATCCGTTTGTACGTTATGCCCTTGTAGCTGGGGGTCAACAGGTTTATCTCCTCCATAATTTTTTCCGGAGTTGTTGCGGACATGGTATAGCCCATCCTTCTTGAGATTTCGCTGATGATCCAGGTGTCCTCTCTGGCTTCTCCCGGGGGTTCAACCGCCTTTCGAACTCTCTGCACTCTGCGTTCGGTGTTAGAAACCGTTCCGTTCTTTTCCGCAAAACAGGTGGCAGGCAGCACAACGTCGGCCAGTTTTGCGGTCTCGGTCAGGAATATATCCTGAACCACAAAAAAATCCAATTTTTCTATACAATGTTCTATATGGTGTTTATCCGGATCGCTCAGCACGGGATTTTCTCCCATGACGTACAATGCTTTTACTTTTCCAGACTCGGCGGCATCGAACATTTCAGTAATTGTCAGGCCCGGCGTGGACGGAAAACCTTCCACCCCCCATGCATCTGCAAATTTCTTCCTGACGTCATCCACGGTAACTGCCTGATACCCAGGAAAAACATTGGGCAAACCCCCCATATCACAGGCACCCTGGACGTTGTTCTGGCCCCGGAGCGGATTGACACCGCCGCCCACCTTTCCCACGTTGCCGCAGAGCATAGACAGGTTGGCACAAGATTTGACGTTATCCGTGCCGGTGGTGTGCTGGGTTATCCCCATGGTATAAAGGATTGCTGCGGGATCGGCATTTCCATAAAGCCGGGCCGCAGCATAAAGTTTTTCTTCAGGGACCCCGGTAATGGATGAGACGTATTCCGGGGTATATTTTTCAACGCAGCTTTTCAGCGCCTCAAAACCTTCCGTTCGTTCATCGATGTAGGCCTGATCCTGCAAATTCTCTTTAATAATGATGTGCATGAGCCCGTTGATCAACGCAACATCGGTGCCCGGATTGTGCTGAAGCCAGAGGTCGGCGTGATTCACCAACTCGATATGCCTGGGGTCGATCACAAGGAGCTTTACTCCGTTCCGATGGACGGCTTCCATAACGTAGTTGGCAATGATGGGGTGATTATTCGTCGTATCGGTTCCGATGGCCAAAATAACCTCTGTCTTGAGAACATCACTGATGGGGTTTGTCATGGCCCCGCTTCCCAATGTGGCGGCAAGACCTGCCACCGTTGAAGAATGTCAGAGCCGGGCGCAGTGATCCACGTTATTGGTCCCGATCACCGCGCGTATGAATTTTTGAAAAAGAAAGTTCTCCTCATTGGTGCACTTGGCCGAGGTAAGCCCGGCGATAGCCTCCGGGCCGTGTTGGTCACGGATGGATTTGAACTTTTCGGCGACCCTGTCAAGAGCTTCGTCCCAGCTAACCTCCCTGAAGACGCCGTTTTCTTTTATCAGGGGTTTTTTAAGGCGGCTTTCGTCTCCGATATACTCATAACCGAAGCGTCCTTTCTCGCAAACACTTCCCCGGTTTACGCCCGTGTCTACATCGGTGGTAATGCCGATAACCCGGTTGTCCAGAACGTTCAGCTGAAACTGGCACCCGCAGCCGCAGTAGGAGCAGGTGGTCCAAACCCTCTTGATTAGCCAGGGCCTTCCCTTGTATCTGCTCAGATTTTCAGTCAGGGCGCCGGTGGGACATACCATGAGGCATTCCCCGCAGGACTTGCATTTATCAGGATCCACGACAATCCTGGCATGTTCGTCTTCCCCCTGTATTTCCAGAGCCCCGATCTGTTTGAGATCCCGGCATGCCGCCACGCAGCGCCCGCACAGGATACATCTGTCTGCCCAGTAACGGATCAGTGTCGTGGAATAGGTATCATCTCTTTTTACCTTTCGGGGTTCATAGGGAACATCCTGGATACCGAATTCGTATACAATATCCTGGAGTTCGCATTCCCCGGCCTTGTCACAAACGGGACAATCAAGGGGGTGGTGCTTCAATATTTTTTTAAGATTTGCCGTGCGCTGCTCATGGAGGGCCTTAGAATTCGTGGTAACGACAAGGCCTTCCGAAACCGGAGCCGCGCAGGAATTAACAGGCTCTGTCTCTCCCTCAATCTCGACGATGCACATATTGCACGACTCGATGGGCGGCAGCCTCTTGTGGTAACAAAGGGTTGGAATACGAATACCTGCTGTTTCAGCGGCCTTTAAAATCGTCGTGCCCTCGGGAACCTCAACCTCACTTCCGTCGATCGTTAACCTGACCATGCTCATCTTTCCCTTTTCCGGTCACATGTATATATTTAATCTGTTATAATTGATCTCTGTCCGAATCGTTAACATCCGGGGCTTACCTGTCGATTTCGCCCAAGACAACATCGATGCTCCCGATGATGGCAATGGCATCCGCCACCATATGCCCCACCATAAGACGGGGAAGCGCACTGGCCAGGTAAAAGCATGGAGACCTTATTTTAAGCCGATAAGGATGTTCGCTCCCGTCTCCAACCAGGTAAAACCCGAGCTCTCCTTTGGCCCCTTCAACCGCATGGTAGACCTCCGCTTCAGGAGCGACAGGGCCTTTTACGTGGATCATGAAGCGCCGGATCAGCGCACTGATATCCTTTTGCACTTCGTCTAATTCGGGATTACTGATCCATGGATTGTCGACAGTTACCGGTCCTTCAGGCAAATTTTCAATGGCCTGGTCAATAATTTTAAGGGACTGGCTGAACTCCTCCATGCGCACCAGGTAGCGGTCGTATACATCCCCTTTATCCCCCACCGGTATCTGAAAATCAAAATCGTCATAACTGCTGTACGGGAATGCCTTTCGCAGGTCATAGGCCACACCGGACCCTCTGAGACTGGGGCCGGTAAAACCGTAATTGACCGCTTCTTGTGCAGAAATGGTTCCGATGTCCATGGTCCGGGTCGTCCATATTTTGTTTTCCGTTAAAAGCTTATGGTACCCGTCAAGCCCCTTGGGAAACCATTTTACAAAATCTCGCACCATTTCTATGAATTTGGGCGTTGCGTCATGAGCCACCCCGCCAATACGGAAAAAAGTGGGAGTCAGGCGGTATCCGGATATCTCTTCGTTAATGTCCATGATCATTTCCCGGTCCCTGAACGCGTAAAAAACGACGCTCATAGCGCCGATGTCCAGGGCATGGGTGCCGATCCAGAGATGGTGGCCCATGATTCGGGCAAGCTCTGCCATGATCACCCTGAGATACTGGGCCCGTTTGGGAACCTCGATTCCCATCAGTTTCTCCACGGTCACGCAGTACCCCATATTATTTGCCGAAGCGGATGCATAATCGAGCCTGTCGGTGAGGGGAATCACCTGTTGATAATTCCGGTGTTCAGCAATTTTTTCGATCCCGCGGTGCAGGTAACCGATACGGGGAGTTGCGTTTACAATGGTTTCACCTTCCAGTTCCAGTTCAATGCGGAGGACACCGTGTGTCGCGGGATGGTGAGGCCCCATGTTCAGGTACATTTTTTTGCATTCAGCCATGATTTCTATACTCATCTTTCACTAAAATATTTGAAATCGTTATTTGAACAAACCGATTATCGTGTGAAAACAGAACGCTTCCTTTACCTGTAATCCTCGATGGTTTCCGGATCAAACGGTTTATCAAAGTCCTTTCCCTCAAGGGGGAAGTCCTTGCGCAACGGATGCCCCTCAAAATTTTTCCAGGTAAGGATGCGTTTTAGATCGGGATGGTCTGAAAATGGTATTCCCATAAGGTCATAGACTTCTCTTTCTGCCCAGTCGGCGGAGTGCCAGATACCGCTCACGCTCGGAATTTCTTCCCCTTCTTCCGCCTTAAGCCTTACAATGAGCCGGCTGAAATCTTTTGTTGACAAGAGAACATATACCAGGTCAAAACGGGGCGTTCTGGGGGTATAGTCAATTCCCAGGATATCGATGAGCAGGTCATAGGGAAGGTCAGGGTTTTCTTGAAGCACGCGCATGGTTTCATAAAACCGGCTTTTCACCAAAGAGATCTCCCGCTGGCCTTTATTTTCACATTCGTTTACAATCGCTTCCGGAAATTTTTTATGGATAGTTTGGATAACGTTTTTGTAACTCATTCGCTTCCATCCTTTTTTTTCAGCGTTCAGCCGGTAAAATCGGGCCTCTGGTCCAGTTTTTCCGTCCTTATTTTTTCCTGAATTTTCATAAGACCGGCCAGTACCGCTTCAGGACGCGGAGGACAACCGGGTATGTAAACATCCACCGGTATGATCTGATCCACCCCCTGGACCACGGCATAGCTTTGAAACACACCCCCGCAAGAAGAGCATGCCCCCATGGCGATAACCCATTTGGGATCCGCCATCTGATCGTATATCCTTTTGACCATCACCGACATCTTTTTGCTCAGTGTCCCTGCCACAATAAGTAAATCCGCCTGCCGGGGCGACGGCCGGAAAACCTCGGAGCCAAACCTGGAAATGTCAAAATTGGCCAGTGTGCTTGCAATCATCTCAAGAGCGCAGCACGCAAGACCGAATGTACACGGCCACACGGAATTGCTCCGTGACCAGTTGACCAGTTTTGTCAAACTTGTAACCATATAGTTTTCACCCTGCAGGTAATTTTCTACTCCCATTCCAGTGCTCCCTTTTTCCATACATAAATATAACATATCAAAAGAATCAGTATAAAAATAAGCATTTCCACAAATCCGAACAGGCCGAGTTTTTTGTAATAGACGGCCCACGGATACAGGAAGACGGCTTCGAGGTCGAAAACAAGAAAGAGCAACGCAATAATATAAAATTTGACCGGGGTATCGATGTATTGAGCGCCTTCGCTGGGAAGCCCGCATTCATAGGCCTCGTTTTTGACTTTGAATTTGCGCCTGGGGCCGAGGATATGTGAGAGAAAAACGGTCACGCCAGCGAAGAGAACGGCGAGAATTACGGTATAGAGGATAGGATAATATTCTGTCAGCATATCTGATCGTGCCTCCGAATCCTTTTTAGACCGTACCTTTCATCCTGAGCTTTGCACAAACGTTATGCTGCAGTAATGCGGTACAGCCTGCAATGTTATCACCATGCGCTTTTTTTCCTTCGCTGACAAGGAGAATAAAACGCATCATAACCAGATAGAATATAATCAGGCTGGATTCTTTATCTTAGAAAAAGAAGGCGGTCAAGGAAAAAATTGAAAATTTTAAACAAAAAAAGAAGGTGTTTTTGGGAAAGATTAAGTTCATGGGCAATCCCGTCCGGCAATTGCCCGTCCTCAGGCATGAAAAAAGATACGGGGTTCAGCCTGAAATCTGCATCAAGGCCAGGTGCTTCCATCCGGGATGCTTATAATTTTGAGACATCCGGAAGTGTTTACGCGCACCTCCAAAAAAAGTCCGCTGGGATTTGTCAGGCGAACCTTGCCTTCTGTGGTTCCGGCGGACATTCCCCTGCTGTTAAATCCATATGTATCATTGGTAAATGTAGATCCGGTAATGTCTACGTCGTTCGCCAGCGTACCCGTACTAATGGGGTCATCGCCTGTATCAAAGGTCTGGTTTTGATTTGCGTCTATGAATATTCTATAAGTTTCGTTTGAAGTGTTAAATGCTATCCCTATGTCCGCATTGGTTTTCACGGCTCTGGATCTTGCCATATTCATGTCATCATAAATCTGTCTTACGGAGGTTTGCAAGCGGTGCCTGGGAAGCCAGGAAAAATAACTGGGTATGGAAATGGCTGACATTATACCCAAAAGGGCGAGGGTAACGGTCAGTTCAGTTAACGTGAAGCCTTTATTGTTCATCAATGTCCCCCATAAACACAGCGATTTGTGTTTTATCGCCGCTAACCGACGGATAGGTATCAATCATTACGCCTTCATTGTCTTTGAAAAAAACCAGAAAAGCGGCTGATTCCGGGTCATCGGTATCTGCCGACGCAAATTCTCGTTCAACCCGTATTGACCAGCCGGTTTTATTCATATGATATTTGTAATATTCCAATACGTTTTTCCATGAATCATTGGTTTCAAGCTCGGCATAACACCCGTCCTTCAGGCGCATTTGGTTTACTATCCTGGAATCGGGATAGCGGCAAACTTCGCCGTTAAAAAAAAACGGTGTTCTATCCGCACATCCGCCAATAAGGTATAATATGATCAGGATAATAACAAATTGGAAAAAAGAGTTTAATTTCATCGGTCAGCCCTCTGTATTCTATAATAGTAACACGGTTAAGCATAGTTAATGCAAGAACCATGCAAAAGTTAAAAGCACATTGAAAAAATCGAGAAATCATTAAATTTTAGCGGGTTGTGTTAAACAAGCCAATTGAAGGATCCGGGGTATTACGACAATATTCGGCAACAGGTTTGCCATTTTTGGGAAAGTTTTACGGTCTTAAGCTTTACAGTCTTTGGGGAAGATTCATATTATTAAATCAATGGGTTGTCCATTCTTAACGCAGACAGTCCAACGGTCGCGGAGGATGCAGTCCGGTGTCCGTCCGGAAATGTAGTATGTGGATAAACACTAATCTACAAACAATGATACGGTTTTAAACCGGGCAACATCAACCAGTCCTTTATCCGTGATTTTTAGCTCGGGAATAACGGGAAGTGCTAAAAAAGAAAGGGTCATAAAAGGATCGTGCAGTGTTGAGCCGAACTCCCGGGCAGTCCGGATCAGGCGGTCTATCTTATCACGCACCACCCGGATGGGATCTGAAGACATAAGCCCTGCGATGGGAAGGGCAAGATCAGCGCAGACCTTTTTGTCATATGCTGCTGCCAGACCCCCTCCCATTTTCATGACAGCCCGAATCGCAACGTACATATCATCATCATTGGTTCCCACAACAATGATATTGTGGGAGTCATGGGCCACACTGGATGCAATGGCTCCCCGTTTCAAGCCAAACCCTCTGACAAAGCCTTTTCCCACATTGCCCGAACCGGCATGCCGTTCAATGACCGCAATTTTCAAAATATCCCGAGAGGTGTCGGCAACGGCCTTGCCTTCCCATATCATGGCCTCCAGTACACACTGCCCGGTGATGATCTGGTCCGGAACGATATCCATGACCCGGATGCACCCTTTTGCCACCGGGATGGAAAGGTCTACTCGTTTCATGTCAACGGTCATGGACGGCGGGACAAGAACAGGTTCTGGGGGCACGATATCCGGTGACATTTTTCCATTTTCAGCCACCAGAACGCCGCCATAATACACGGCCTCCATGTGTGGGGAGTCAAGATCTGAAAATACCACCATATCCGCTCTTCGGCCCGGGGCAATGGCGCCGGCAGTTTTGATCCCAAAATATTCGGCAGGGTTTATCGTGGCCATTTGAATCGCAATCACAGGGTCAATGCCGGTATTTATGGCCTTACGTACCATCGAATCAATATGCCCTTTTTCCAGGATGTCCTGGGGATGCCGGTCATCCGTGCACCACATCATCCGGCGAGCCGTTCGCTCATTTACCACCGGGATCAACGCTTCCAGATTTTTCGCGGCCGTCCCTTCCCGGATCATGATGTGCATTCCCAAATTAAGTTTTTCTTTTGCCTCCCGTTCCGTGGTACATTCGTGGTCACTCGAAATTCCCGCGGATATATAAGCGCAAAGGTCATGACCGGAAAGTCCGGGCGCGTGACCGTCCACAGGTTTGTGGCCTCTTCGGGCCATCTCTATTTTTCTTAAAACCTCCGGATCTTCATGGATTACCCCCGGATAGTTCATCATTTCGGCCAATGCCAAAACCTGATCATGACCCATAAACGGCAAAAGATCCTTTGCCGCAAGCTCTGCACCCGAAGTTTCCATGGGTGTGGCGGGAACGCAGGACGGGAGGGTGAAATAGATATTCATGGGTTGCCCCTGGCTCGAATCAAGCATATACTCTATTCCCTCCGTACCGAGCACATTGGCAATTTCATGGGGATCCGCCACCACGGTGGTGGTGCCGCAAGCCACCACGGCACGGGCAAACTCGGTAATCCCTGTCATTGAACTTTCAATATGAACGTGGGCATCAATGAAACCGGGAGCGACAAAGCGTCCGCCCATATCCACCGTTCTCTTCGCTGCATATGATCCGAACCCTACGATATATCCATGGGCAACAGCAATATCACCGTTAAAAATTTCCCCTGAGAAAACATTGATGATCCGTGCATTGGCCAAAACAAGATCAACCGGTTTTCGGCCCCGTGCGGATCTGATAATATTTTTTAAATTCATATACCCTCTTTACTTTTTCTTTATCCTCCCACTGAATCGGGTAAGTCTTTCCAATATATCTTCCAGGTCTAAAGTAACCAGCTTCCTATTCCTGACAAGAATGGTTCCGGCAACCATCACATCCCTTACATCCGAGCCCTGAGCTGTATAAACAAGATGAGATACGGGGCTATACATGGGGACCATGTGTGGCTTTTCGGTATCCACAATAATGATATCGGCCTGTTTGCCCGGTTCTAAGGAACCGATATGTTTGTCAATGCCTATAGCCTTTGCACCGTCTCGGGTTGCCATTTTCAATACGGTCTTCGCATCCATGACCGTGGGATCCAGAAGATTCACCTTATGAAGTTTGGCAGCCGTGTCCATTTCCCGGAAAAGATCCATATCATTGTTGCTGGCACACCCGTCCGTACCCAGACCCACCGTTACGCCAGCGGTTAACAGGCTCGGAACCGGTGCAATGCCTGAGGCAAGCTTCATATTGCTCTGGGGGTTATGGGAAACCTTTGACCGGCGTTTTGCGATGATCTCGATGTCATCATCATCCAGCCATATGCCATGAACCATCAGCGTATTTTCATCCAGGATGCCGATTCTATCCAGATACTTGACCGGAGTCGTATGCTTTTCAGTCTGGATCCGCACATATTCGCTTTTGGTTTCGGCCGCATGTATCTGGAAAAGAAGTGCTTTTGAGTCACAGGCGGCTTTTGCATTTTTCAGTGTCTCTTCGCAACAGGTATACGGAGAATGGCAAAATATCGAGGGGGTTATCAGCGGAGATACTTTTTGCCATTTTTCAATGAACCTCACCGCATTCTTGATATTGTCTGACAGATCCGAAACGCCCGGCGCAGGAAAATCGATAACCCCTTGTCCCAATACGCCCCTGATTCCTGATTTATAGACCGCCGCTGCAACGTCATCCTCGAAAAAATATCCGTCACAGCAGGTCGTTGTTCCCGAGAGCATCATTTCCGCACAAGCCACAAGTGTCCCAAGACGGACTGTTTCCGGGCTTAAGTGTTTGGCCTCACAGGGGAAGATAAATTCATCCAGCCATTGAGCCAAAGGA
Source organism: uncultured Desulfobacteraceae bacterium (assembly GCA_964410925.1). GTDB lineage: Bacteria > Desulfobacterota > Desulfobacteria > Desulfobacterales > UBA11574 > S5133MH16. The sequence goes on along the minus strand of CAYPIW010000128.1, from coordinate 508 downwards.
AGATCATCGGCAAGCCCTCTAAATAATGCCATGGGAAGATGGGTATGGGTGTTGACCAGACCGGGCATAATGATGCCGCCGTTGGCATCGATTATTTCTTTTGCCTCAGGCAGCTGCATGTCATAAACCCGAGATTCAATCCTGTAGATCGTTCCGTTGATGATACAAACCACGCCGTTTTCAATGATATCGAAATCGGGATTAACCGTAATAATAAGACCGTTATGTATGACAGTATCAAAAAGCATATGTTTCCCTTAACGTCGTCGTTAAAAAATTTTCTTCTCTATTGTAACAGAATATACTTCTGAACCTTTCTGCAACCTTCCATGATATAATCCGATTTTATTGTCAAGGTCGCTTGACGAATTAGAACATTCCGGGTAAAAAAAACAGCACGGATGCCGAGGGAGCATTACCGATTTGTTAAAATGGTTTTCACCCATTAACTTATTCATTTTTTGAGCGAAAGCCTTTCAATCGGGTTTCAGGTGTCAGGAGTAAGAAA
>CAYPIW010000127.1:0-6198 GCA_964410925.1 uncultured Desulfobacteraceae bacterium | reverse complement strand
AGATCAGATTTTGGGCTTGGGAAATTAACAAACCTAATGATCAAAATGCTCCAAACGAAACTATGCAGCAATTGTTTGTGTATTTACAGGTAGTTTGCTAAGCACTGCACCGTAAGCAGGAACTATCGTACTGGGGAGTCTCCGTGGTGAAAAAATAAATGTTTTCGAAAATCATTTTTTTCATCTGGCTTATCGCCATCACGTTCATCTCTCTTGTGGATTATTCATCCGCAGGCTGGTTTGAACCGCCGAAGGGTCTGGGTACCGGCTTCTGGCTGCACGTGACCGGCTATTTTATTGCCGGGGGCCTGTATTTTTTTGCCTTCGGGAACAAGGGCCAAATGGGCTCTGGGGGACGTCCATTGGAATATTGGTTGATAGATGACTGCCTTCGGCAGGGATGATTTGGATGGATGGATGAGTTCCTGACGGCATGGATGAATAGGATGAATGCCTGACGGCAGGGATGAACAGGACGGGTTTGGGAGGACACGGAGAATTAAATTTCCTGCCGAACAACATCCGGGAACATGAGCACCCGGTTCACTTCTTTCTTGGAATACACAAACGGCTCCAAATCTTTTGCCAGACGCCTGAAATCGAATTCTGCGCACCGAAGAAGCAGTTTGTCCCGCAACTCCGTATTATTTCGGATAGATAATTTTTGAGACAAATAATCAAAATTCACATTGGATTTTCCCAGCAGGAAAACAACGTCAAAAAAGTCACGACCCATGGGCCGGCTTCGGTTAAAAATGCAATAAATTTTCTGTGCCAGCAGGATATCTGCCGGGACGATGTTTATTCGTGAAAACACATCGAATTTGTTAAGAATAAATTTATCCGGGTTATATTGAACTTTCTGTGGTTCGGTATCTATCTGGATCAGCAGTTTTTCATCCCGGTGTCCGGATATTCCGACGGCGTGCAGCAAACCTGGAAAGCGCAGGTAAGCGCGAAAAGCGTCTTGATATGTATTCTTCAGTTCAACAGTATATCCTTGAAGCTCCAAAGCCCTTTTTACGTTTTGAGAGAGCGTTTTAAAATCATGATGGCCAATACCGGGATTGTCAAAATCGAGGTCTTCCGAGAACCGGGGACTTCCATGCACCATGTGAATACACGTTCCGCCCATGAAAATCAGCTTATCCGCCAGGGGTGACTCAAAGATTGCCTCAAGGATCTTGTACTGAAGATATTCCCGCAGCAGGTTCTTTTTGAACGGCCATTGATGTTCCGGATAAAAGGATTCAATCTGTCTGATATCAAGCATAACCTTATCCTTGCATAAATAAACCCTGTAATTGCATAAAAAATATACCAAAAATATATTTTATTATAACATTTCTATATGTTACGCATGTTAAACAGAAGCTTTTGGAATAAACCCAGCGTGAATTCCAGAAAAAAACGTTTCGCAGGGCATATTTTTAACCCTTTGGGCTTTGCTTTCAGCTACGACCCAACAGGTCGGGAAAGCCCATGATACCATATTAGGGATAATCCAACCACGAAAGAAATTGATCCACCCTTTTTGACAGGCGCTTTTGGTTAAAACGGTGACCATAGTCTGTGAGCCGTTCCTTTTTAATCCGGCTCAGAATTTCTTCCCTGTTCATCCGAAGAGCGGAAAAATCATCCTCGGTTCGGACCGAGGGGTTTATATAAAAATAATCCAGGATCGCTTTTTCCATGAAAGCCATTTTTATGCCGCCGGGGAGTATGGAATATCCAAAAAACAATGAAGGTTTTATGGTTCGGTACGAAAACCGTGCCACAGGTGTTTCAAACAGGTACGTACGTCGGGTTGATGCCGAAGTTATTATGTAGATGCTTTCCGGAATCAACCGGTAATGGGACATGGCAGTCTCAAAGGAAATGTAGGATGGCTTATAAATTTTATTGGCGATTGCCGACAGCATGCCTTCATCGATGGTTACTTCTGAAAAAAGGTAGTAGCCTTTGATTATTTTTTTGATATATCCCTTTTTCTGCCATTCACTCAGTCTTCGACGATCAAAATCACCGTGTGCGGCCCTGATATCTGCCATTGAAAACACCGGGAAGTCCCGCAAGGAATTTTTAAAGGAAACGAAATTCATTATATTTCTCATTCATGTTATATTTAACATTAATACGAAATATATGATGATTCCCTTTGAAAGTCAAGACTATATTTTCAGATAAAGGGCTCTGGGGGACGTCCATTGGAATATTGGTTGATAGATGACTGCCTTCGGCAGGGATGAATAGGATGACTGCCTTCGGCAAGGATGATTCGCTTCGGGATGGATGAATCCCTTCGGGATGGATGAATGCCTGGCGGCAGGGATGAATAGGATGGGTGGATGGAAAAATAAAAGCTCAGCGAACTCTGCGAGCTCTGCGAGAGAAAAGGGATTTAACGGGGTAAAGAAGGTCTCGATCAGAAGGTCACAGGGCAGACGTAGTTTATTTTCGGGCGAAGCGAACCTGCTTCTCTGTTACTACAACAAATGAATCCGGCAAACGATCAAGAGACATGGGGGTCGCATCCCGGTTAAATAAAAGCAAGGACAGATTTAACTGGATAAATCTTAAATCTTAATTATTGACAAGGTCGATGGATGTCGGATGTCAGATGTCAGATGGCAGAGGTCAGGAAGGGACTGTGGTCGATAGGCAAACAGATAACAGAAATCGCCCCGATGAAAAGCCCTGCGCTCGTTACTTCGTAAAATTTACTGCGGGAAAGCATCTGTCTGATTGCGGAAAAAGCAAATATCTGTCTGCCGGGAGGGCCGTATATAGGATTTGTGATTGTCGATTTGTGATTGTTGATTGAATAACGGCTTGAAAACAAGATGATGCATACCCGGAATCCCAAAAACTTTTTCTTGAAGACTATAGTAAACCATATATATTTTCAATCACTGTATATGTTTGTCGACAAGGGACAGCTCAATTCTTTTTCCCAACACAGCGGCGGCTTTGCTGATTGTGGCGATGGTCACGTTGTATGCCTCTTCATTGAGAAGACGTTCCAATGCTGATCGGCTCGTTTTCATTCGAGTTGCCATCTCTGTTTTTCGAATGCCTTGTTCTTCCATCATGGTTTTTATCTGGTGAGCAAGAGTCTTTTTCAGGGCGTTCAACTGAACTTGCTCATAAATGCCTTCTTCCTGGAGAAAATCGTCAAAGCTCTGCCCTACATGGGATTTTTTAAGCATTTCTCATCCTTCCATTTCTTTTTTTCTGCTTTTAGCCAATTCAAGATCCCGTTTCGGAATCTTTTTTGATTTTTTGATGAACCCATGAAGCAGGTACAATTGATCGGATTCAATAAAGAAAAGCACTCGCGCCGCTCGGTTGTTCGAAATCTTAGAGCGGATTTCAAAAATTCCGTTTCCGAGAGGCTTAACTCTCGGAGGACCTACAGGCCAATGATATTCTACATTGGCAATATCTCCGCCTATCTCTATTCTGTCGTCTTTGGCCAATGACAATAGCCATTCCCGGACAGGCATTTTCCCCGACGACGAAGCGTAAAAATGGGCGGTTATGACTTTATGCCTATCCATGTATGGAGTGTACTATTTGCGGTACGTTTGTCAAGAGCTATTTCACACTGGGACATAGATTTCTGGAAGAAAGACATGGGGGTCGCATCCCGGTTAAATGAAAGCAAGGACAGATTTAACTGGATAAATCTTAAATCTTAATTATTGACAACGATTCTGGACAGGAAGCCGTTCCCTGCCCTTGAGGTCGGGCCGTGACAACTGATTGAAATACAAAGTGAATTTATGTTATTAGGCAGCTATGGAAGCCCTATATTGAACTTTTCAAGGTAAAAAACAGCATGATACGCCACCGTTGGCATCATCCGCGCCGCCGAGCAGAACCACCTGCCCGGGCAGATCATGTTCACCGTTCACCCCCAAAGATGGCACGATCCTCCCCTGCCCCTGGCTTTACGAACTCATCCTTCAAAACACCAAAAACCTAATCAAAAAAGTGCTTGTTCCCCTGCCCTCTCCGGCCAATTTCCCTATAAGGGGATCCCAGAGAAACAGGCTCTGCATTTCACAGGGCAGGCAGACTCACACAAACTTACACAGACTTTTTCTTCTGCGGACCCCAGTACGACAGTGAACTGCCTACGGGGCACCGCAAAGCGGCATCTTCGACAGGCGGGATAAATGGGGCACGCAGGGCAGGCCAAGGCACAGAGAAAGAAAAGACAGGAGTCGGTTGCCGTTATTGGGCCTGCTTGGAAACGTTGTTGGCAAGTTTTTCTTTCACCCACATCCTGACGAGGGTGGACATCCCCAGGCCCTTGCTGTCCGCAGCCTCTTTCAGTTCATCAAGGGTTGGCTCATCCAGACGCAATGTCAACACCCTTTCCTTTCGGAACACCAGGTCTTCCGGCCTTTGCAAGAAGTCCTTCACGATTTCGCCCGTCTGCATGGGCTCATCGGTGTATTTGATTCTCCTGGTCATAAATCTTCCTCCCTTTTCTCCAGTACCCCGCCCCGATGATCCGGATTCTTCCTTGCCTTTCGATAAAGCGTACGGTCATGATGCCGCCTTTGACCTCGCCGAGGCAAAAGAACCGCTCTTCGTTTGCGCTGTGGTCCAAATCCTCGATAATGACGCGGTGGGGATCGGCGAAGGCGTACTGGGCATCAAGGAACGAAACACCATGCTTTTCCTTGTTTCGTTCGTTTTTCAAATCGTCCCATTCAAAGCTCGGTTTCATTTTGCTAATGTAATACGAATGAATCGTGTTGTCAATGGAAAGGGACGGAGGAGGATAGACTGGAAGCGGCGGGCTGTACTGCTCACTGAAGCCCGGAATCACGGGTTGGTCACAGATCAATGGGTGGCGGGGGGAGACGGACACCCTGAATAAGATGGAAAAGCGGGTGGAGTTCGATTTTGTAGGATTTATTTTGAGGCTTATCAAAATAGAACCTTGAATAGATGGTTTTAAAGGCAAAATCTCATTTATCATGGTATTTGAAAATAACTTATGATATAAAAATAAACAATTATCGGTTGTGATTTACTATTATCACTTTTTTCATACGTTCAAGTTGCATGCAAAAATGTAAAAGTTGATGGATATAGAAATAATACCCTTAGCAGAAAAAAAGCTAAAACGAAGAGGAATCTCTGAAAAACGGCTTAGGGAAACGCTTGATTCCCCCGATCAGACATTGGATGGTTATGGTGGAAGAAAAGTCGCCCAGAAAAAATATTTCATGAAGAACAAAGAATATCTTTTGAGAGTGATATATGAAGAAAAAGAGGAATTGAAGGTAATTGTAACAGCTTATATAACCTCACAATTAAGCCGTTACTGGAGAGAGAGGGAAAAATGAAAATTGAATATGACCCTAAACATGACCTGTTAAATATTGAGTTCATACATGAGGAGTCCATTGCTGAATCAATCGAACTTGATGGAATAATCATTGATTATTCAAAGGATAGAAAGATTGTTTCAATAGAAATTTTAGACGCTGGGAAACGTACCACAAAAGGGCCTTTGGATATACTTGATCTCAAGATAATCAAAGAAAAGGTTGCTGCCTAAGAGCCTTCTTTAAAAATCAAAGCCAGCAGCGCCCAGGCATCGAGAAAAAGACATGGGGGTCGCATCTTAAATCTTAATTATTGACAAGGTCGATGGAGGACTGCCTGAGGACGGAGGTCGGAGGACGGAGGTCACCCCGGTGAAATCCGCTGCGCTGAGACTTCGTCTATTTCACAGGGCAGGGAGGTCGGAGGTCGGAGGTCAGCAGCGTTCCTTTGGAAGGGATGAGTTCCTTCGGAACGGATGATTAGGATGAGTCGCTTTGCGACGGATGAATCCCTTTGGGATGGATGACTGCCTTCGGCAGGGATGATTCGCTTTGCGACGGATGAGTCGCTTCGCGACGGATGAGAGTGGCTTTGCCACGGATGATTTGGATGATTGGGATGTAAAATATTATGGAAGATGAGGTCTTGGAGAGGAATAAGAATTTGAACCGTGGTTTTCGAAAGCTGCGGGTTTGGCGAGAAGCCATTGAGTTATATGTATTTGAAAATAAAGGGTTGTCCTTTAAAATCCGAGATCAGATTTTGGGCTTGGGAAATTAACAAACCTAATGATCAAAATGCTCCAAACGAAACTATGCAGCAATTGTTTGTGTATTTACAGGTAGTTTG
>CAYPIW010000126.1:0-8624 GCA_964410925.1 uncultured Desulfobacteraceae bacterium | reverse complement strand
CATTACCAATCCTATCTAGAACAATTCCTACACCTTTTCTTACTGTTTTATTTGCTTTATCAAATTTTTCATTCCAATCTGCTAATGGTTTAATTTTTTTTACATCTCCACTCGGAAATGGATTATACTTCTCTAAACCATCCAAACTATCTTTTACATCATTTTTAAGAAAATTACCAGCCAATTTAAGAAACTCAGATAAATCAAATGCTATTGTAGCACATACCGCGCATGTTCCTATTAATGGGCAAAATCTTAATGATAAAATAACCTTAACTTGTGCCACATCAAGCATTTTTTTAAAAAAATTTAATTGAGGTATCTTTAGTATAGGTATCATTTCACCAACATCTGTTAATCTTTCCACGTAATCCAATGCGGTTTCAAGTTTCTCTATTTCATTTTTCACAATATATCCTGGATTATATATACTTTTAAGTTGTGATATTTTATCTCTTATCATTGTTAATATTATTGTATATGGACTACCTGTTATACTATAACTACCTAAAACATGAGAAAATACTATTTCACTACTCGTTAATGTTAGTGAAATTTCTTCCGCATTAATTAATTTTAATATATCAATATTTTTGAAAGTAAAACTAAGATCTCTTAATTCAATTTCTTTACTGCCAACATATAATTTTATATAATTTACGTTCCATTTAATATCCAATATTAATTTTTTTATTTTTATAGATAGTGTGATTGGTATTTTACTGGTCTGAAAATAACGTGCTAATAATATTAGTAAACCTCCTAATGACTTTTTAGCTGTTATCATTAATCGGTCTAACACACTTTTAGTATCTGTTATTTCTGATGATGATATTCCAGAATCAATTAAAAAATTAATCCATGATATAATAGCTGTCTCACTCCATAATTCAACAGTAATCTCAGTATTTGCAAATGAATTAGCATCTATAATTAATCCGAGTTTTGGTATGGTAAACAATGGAATTGTTTTTGCTGTGTCGTTTTCTAAATATAGTTGTCCTCTAAATTTTGAACAAGGATAAGGAACATTTACACATTTTCGTATTCTTACACCTCCACGTTTTATTTGTTTACATACTTTTTTGTAGCATGTTTTAATCTCACAAGGAATACCTGGATAGATCATATCTTGCCTTGCGTTTGAACAACTTTTGTCTATTTTTGGCACTTTTCTAAATATCTTAGGAAGTGGTATATAAATTGGACTTTTTACGAAGCCGTCAAAATATCTTTTTTCTATTTTTTTTTATGCCGCACCTGAAAACAGCATCAAGAAACAGCGAAACTTTGTCAATATCTTTGTATCCGGGACTCGATTCCACACCGGAACTGGCATCCACGGCATGGGGAGAACTCACCTTTATTGCATGCGAAACATTTTCGGAGGACAGTCCTCCGGCAATGATCAGCGGGTATTTATCTCCAAAACTTGCTGCCCGATCCCAGTTCCATTGGAGCGCATTCCCTCCGGGAAGTTTGCCGTGTCCGCATTCCACCAGAAACGCCGATGCCGGATAATTCCTGGCATCTTTTAAAGAGGGATTGCCGTCAATAAATAAGGCTTTTATCACCTGAAGGTTTTGGTTGCAAAGGCGGCGAACCAGATCAGGGGATTCCTGGCCGTGGAGCTGGACTGCGGAGAGCTGACAGCATTCGACTCGATTCATAATGCTTGAAAACGTTTCGTTGACAAATACGCCCACGGTTTTTACACGACCCCTCACTGCCGAGCAAATCTCTTCGGCCCGGTCGTCAGTCAGGTGTCTCGGGCTTTTGGGATAAAACACGCATCCGATGGCATCCGCCCCCAATTCAGCACATTTCAGTGCGTGTTCTACAAGGGTGAGGCCGCATATCTTGACCTGGGGTATAAAAGTATATTTGTTCATTTTATTGTAAAAAACAGTGAGATGAACTGCTTTAGATAATTTTCCGACTTATTCGAATAAAAAGGGTATAAATCATGACCGTTGTTTGCTAAGATTGCCATGGCTATTTGGTTTCAGGTTTCAGGTGTCAGAAAGCATGTTCAGTAGTAATGGCCCAGCCCTGAGGGAACGATTCATCATTTACGCCACACACTGCCGTTTCCTCCGCTAACCGCCAGCCTCAGGATCCTCCACGCCCCTATAATTGCTATTGGCCACCTCGTTTCCTCCTTAACCCTCGTATGAAACTAAACCTGCTGGAGTTTCTTTTTTGATCAAACTGGGTGCTTGCGCCCAGCGGCGGGGCTGACACCTGACACCTGACACCTAAAAAGGGCTTCGGAGCCACCCTTTATTGATAGACAAGAGTCAGCGTTTACCAACGGCCTTGATTTACACCTGAATAAAAACATTATAATTGCCAGCATATTTATAATGCAAGACTTTTATTTGTCACAGGGACTATGTTATTTGGATATTTTCGGGTGAATCTTGCTTTAAAAGCGATTTGAGGAACGCCCCCGGGTTGTGCGCACGAACAAGGCTTTCACCGATCAGAAAATTCCATATTCCAGAATCGTTCAATTTTTCAATGTCTTTTCGAGACCGGATTCCGCTGGCGGCGACGGCCACCTGATCGGGTTCGAGAAGAGATTTCATGTGAATGGAGGTATGGATATCGGTTTCAAAAGATTTCAGATTACGGTTGTTTATTCCGATAAGTTTAGCGCCTGCGCGGTTGGCCTTTTCAATATCCTTTTCCGAATGAATTTCCACCAGGGCATCCATGTGAAGTTCGCTGCACAGGTCAAGATAATCTTTCAATTGTTTGGGATCAAGAATGCGGGCAATCAGCAAAAGGGCATCTGCTTCCATGACCGCAGACTCATAAATCTGGTAGGAGGAAATCAGAAAGTCTTTTCGAAGTACCGGAAGCGACGTGCTTTGCCGGGCACTTTTCAAGTCATGGATACTGCCCTTAAAATGAGGCTGATCCGTCAAAACGGACAGGGCCGCCGCTCCTCCCCGTTCATAATCCGTCGCACAGGTAACCGGATTCAGATCCTGACAGATGATCCCTTTGGATGGGGAGGCCCGTTTGATTTCGGCAATGATATTGACCCCGGATGGACCCGGTTGTGCAAGTTTTTGAAAAAACGGGCGTATTTTTCTCCTGACCCGTGCGTTTTCACGGAGCAGGCTCTCAGCCAACCGTTGTTTTGCCGCCGCTATTTCCTGTTTTTTATCTTCAACGATGATTTGTAAAAAATCTTTTTTCATGGGGATACGTTTCAACATCTTTTTCAAGTTATACAATTGCTTCGCGATTCTATATAACGCGGCTTTGCCGCTCTAAAAAAAGAAAGTTATTATACCATCAAGTTGGAAAAATCCGCAAGTTGCAAACAGAGGCCATGCGATCAAAGTCGTTGTTATTGTGAAGCAAGAATAAATCGTGTTCTATAGCAGATTGAGCGATAAGACAATCGGCTGTTTTTCGGAGGGTTACCCCTTTTTTACACAAAATACAATGCCAAAGTGTGCATATCAAGTGTTAATAAGGCACTTTTTCTATCCCGTAGGCGCTTTTATTTTGCCTTGACTTTAGTTCACCTCGGGTGCTCCAGTTCTTTTAACGGGTATGAAAACTGATAAACCACTGCCATCCGAACTTCATAATCCGAAAAATTAATCTGAACATGAACCTGGGGTAACAATAAACACTACGTTGGAGGTCTGATTGTCAGGGCCTCTGACAGATTAAACCTTAAGACAAAACGCCGTTTCTTTTCATAAGCGGGGTTTTGTTATTGATCGAAAACAGATTTCAACCACGGGATTTCAGTATTAAGGCTGTTCACTAATTTTCTGTCAGCCGTCCAAAATTCTGTTTTAAGTTCCTTTGCCACTGCCAGATAAAAGGAATCATATAGTGTGGGTCTATTATATTTTGTAGCAAAATCCCAGGCTATTTTTGTAGTCATCGGAGAGTGATAAAAAATAATTTCCTGATCCACTAAAACATCCGAGGCGGCGATCCCTTCATCCAATGTCAATTCCTTCCGATGCACCTTGTTTCTAATGACTGAATGAATTTCATAAATCAAAAGATACGGTGCGTAGATATTTTTTGTTTTACTTATCCATTCGGTCCAGATTAAATGGACCTTTTCGCTGTGGTCTTCGGGTAATACTAATTTTAAAAGAAAACTTGCGTCTATGCAAACTTTAGAGTTCATTTACTCGCTCTTCTCTAATCTGATATAAAACTTCTGAAGAATCAGGTAAATTCCCCTTTTTTCTATAATAAATTTGTTTTCTCAACCGGGTCGCTTTATCTAAGGCTTTTAACCTTACATTTTGCGATGGAAAAAACGCCTTTTCCATTTCTTCAAATCTTTTCAGTTCATCCAGGCTGATCATAGCCGCTTTAGGCTGACCATGCGAATTAAGAATAATCCGTTTTTTTCCAAAAACAACCTGGTTAACAATTTTGGAAAGTTTATTTTTTGCTTCGACAATACTTACATTGAGATGTTCATTCATGGCTTACTCCAATAGGTACAAATAATTTATTATAGCTATAATAGCCATATTCTTTTTCAGTGTCAAGAATATTATTCAGTTGAATTCAGAAATGCTTTTAATGCTTTTCCGGACCTGGAAATCAATTTTTTAAATCCTTTTATGGTGCGTCCTATCTGTGTCTGGCAAAAAAATGAATGTCCATTTTGTTAGCGGCGATAAGAGACTGTATAACGCCGTACAATTCCGGTTGTGGTAATGACCGGATATCCTTCCATGAACAATGCCATAGATACCCTGAAAAACGGCGTTGCAGATTTTATAACCAAACCCTTCAGAATGAATCAGATTCTTCCAACGATTAACCGGGTGATGACGGCAAGATCACATTTTATTGAGAATATTTTATTGAAAGAAGAAGCCGAAAAGGGCAGAAAACTTATTGAGATCAATAAGGAATTACAGGAAAAACTAAAGGAGGTTGAGACCATAAACCTGATTTTTCAGAAACTGGATCAGGCAACGAGCAGTCAGGATCTTTTTAAAGTACTGGTTAACTTGTCAGGAAAAATCACCCCGTGCAACGAAGCACATTTCTGTTTTTTTACTCGAGAAATGAAAGATTATGAGATAATTGCTTCTTTTTTTAGAGATCAAAATAAAAAAAAGTCGGATGCAACATATATAGAAAAAAAGATAGCAAAAAAAGTCGCAAATGACGGTATGCCGTTTCTGATAAGAGGACAGAATGGAAAGGGAGATATCATCGCTATTCCTCTCAAAATAAGGTCCAGCGTCTTCGGCATCCTGACATCGATTATTAGAAACGGAACACACTGTTTTAGCGAAAAAGACCTTTATTTTTTGAATTTTCTGGTAGAGAAAGCATCATTTCAAATAGAGAACCTCGCCCTTTATGAAAATATTTACGAAAATCTTTTTTCCACACTTTATGCTTTTGTTGAAACAATTGAGGCAAGAGATACATACACCAAGCAGCATTCCGCGAATGTATCCGCATATGCCATGTCCATCGCCAAGGCCTATGGATGCTCCCAGAATGAGATCGTCAAATTAAACGTTTCCGGGAACCTCCACGATATCGGAAAGATCGGCATTCCTGACAATATTCTCTTAAAACCCGGCATGCTTACGGATGAAGAATATAAAATTATAAAAAAGCACCCTGTAATCGGAAGCAATATTGTGGGGCATTTCGGTATGTGGGCAGATGAACAGAGGATTATAAGGCACCATCATGAAAGATTCGACGGAAAAGGATATCCTGATGGCCTTAAAGGGGAAGAGATTCCGTTACTGTCTCGGATTTTGTCTGTAGCGGATGTTTATGATGCGCTTACCACCGATCGCTCCTACAGGAGAAAGATGCCGGATCATGTTGCGGTTAAAATTATCAAAAAAAATGCGGGGAGTCAATTTGACCCTAACGTTGCAGGTATCTTCCTCAATGTTCACAATAGGGGGAAGCTTAACATATCGTGAACGAAACGGGTGTAAATAAAGACGGTTGTTTACTAATATTGCCATGGCTATTTGGTTCCAGGTTTCAGGTGTCAGGTTTCAGGTGACGGCGTCTCTGTTCATCATTCCTGACACCTGACACCTGAAACCTTAAGATAAGGAACAAAAATGGGATTAAAATTCCATCTGTATATACGGCGATTTTCACCACCCCAGGTATCAGGTGTCAGGAAGCATGTTCGGTTCTAACCACAATAAAGTTGAAGAAATCCTCCGTATTACCTTCATTACCTAAAACTATGTAGTTTATTTCATAATTTCAATCAGTTCGCACACCCACTCATTTAGTATCTACAATTAATAATTATTTAAATCAATCGGTTATAGAACACTATCTGTCTCATTCATATTCTGGCATTATACTTGCTGATTGTTTGCAAACGATATTTGGATGAGAAAAAAATGAGGCGTCTGGTCATTTTGTCAATATATTTGGGAAGCATACTGCTGTTATCCGGGCGAGGGCATGCCCTGAATTTAAATGATCCGGTGGATAACTACTCTTTAAACGGCTGTTGGGTTCCGTTTGATAAAAATGAATTTAATACTCCTGGTTATCTTGTCCACAACAGCATAGTTGATCGTTTTTCTGCATTAATTCAGTTTAACCACTCCTATGGACTCATCGATAATTTTAATCTTAACCGGATAAATCTCCCTTCGCAAGATGTAAAGACCGGGAATGCCGAAAATGTTGCAGATAAGTTGCGAGAGGGTTTAATATCCCGGATAGCTTCTCTGAAGATCAAAGATAAAATAGATTCTAAAACGCGCCTTATATGCAATCCGGAATTAATTTTCGATTTTTATGTTCATCGTGATTTTAAACCGGTATGGGTGAAAAAAGGCGGGGTGAACACTAAAGCAACGGTTTTCATGGAGACTATTATCGAGGCAAATCATGAAGGACTCAATTCCCAAGCCTATCATCGCAAAGATATTATGACCCTGCTGACCGATATTCAACTCGGCATATCCAAAAATATGCATGAATCTGAAAAGTTAACGGAACTTGATTTAATTTTGACCGATGCTTTTTTTTCATTTGGTATTCATCTCTCAGAAGGAATCGTGGATCCTCATTCAAACAATTTAGGTTGGCACATAAAAAAACCAAAAAAAGATCTCATGAAGATATTTCAAACCCTACTGTCTGATAACAGCCTGGAAGGATTCGTTGATGCGTTGCAACCACACCATCCCGGATATCTGAGATTAAGAGCAGCACTGGCAAGATACTTAAATATAAAAAAATCCGGCTGCTGGCCTGAAATTCCTGATGGAAAAAAAGCGCAGAAAGGCGATCATGGAACATGGATTTCCGTTTTAAGATCACGACTGATCATTTCAGGCGATCTGCCGGAATCACCCCACAGTAATTCCAGCTGTTTTGATGACGTTTTGGAAGAAGGAGTCAGAAGGTTTCAGGCAAGACACGGGCTTGAGGTTGATGGCATTGTAGGTTCCAAGACGCTTGCAGCACTGAATGTTCCGGTGGAAGATCGTATCACACAAATCAGGTTGAATATGGAACGATGGCGTTGGCTCCCTCAAGACCTGGGGGAACGCTATATCATGGTGAACACGGCTGATTTTAAACTTAATGTTATCGAAAATGAAAAAATGACAGAATCGATCCGGGCGATAGTCGGAAAAAGAAAAAGACCCACTCCTGTTTTGTCACAGAAAATAAGACATCTTGAATTAAATCCCTATTGGAATATTCCCCGCAACATTGCCTTAAATGACATAATACCCTCCATCAAAAAAGATCCCAACTACCTGACTGATAATAACATCAGAGTTTTTGAAAACTGGGAAGAAGATGCAAAGGAGTTGCTCCCTGAATCGATCGACTGGAATAAAATTACAAGAAAAAACTTTGTCTATAAATTTCGACAGGATCCGGCAACTTCAAATGCCCTGGGGCAAGTGAAATTTATGTTTCCAAACCAGTTCAGCATATATTTGCACGATACCCCGGCTCGAAACTTATTTAATATGACAAAACGAGCCTTTAGCTCAGGTTGTATTCGCATTGAAAAACCCATACCGTTTGCCGCTTACCTGTTACAAGACAATCCAAAATGGAATCTCGAAAAATTAATGGCGGCGGTCAACAGCAAAAAAAATAAAACAATAATAGTGTCGCACCCAATAAATATTCATGTTCTTTATTGGACAGCCTGGGTTGATAACGACGGCATTGTCAACTTTAGAGAGGATATATACGGAAGGGACAGTCGGTTGAATATTGCTCTTGACGAAAAAGCGACTTCTCCGGAGGTATTGTACGGCACCAATTCAAAAAAAGGATATTTTTCATCTCTGATCCCGCCGGCATCTAAAACCCAATATTGATGATACAGTTTTTTGTGAAGTTTAATACCGATGCAATCGGAATGAATTGACCTGGAGCCGGAGTTCTGATATTTGGAATTCTCGGTGAGGCATTTTTATTGGGTGCGTTACCAGTCTGTTAATTAACATGCAGGACTTTTTGGTTTCAGGTGTCAGGTGTCAGCTAATTCGTTTCTTACTCCTGACACCTGAAACCTGATTGCAAGGCTTTCGCTTAAAAAATGAATAAGTTACTGTGTGATAACCATTTTAACAAATCGGTAG
>CAYPIW010000125.1:0-21173 GCA_964410925.1 uncultured Desulfobacteraceae bacterium | reverse complement strand
GTATGGCTCAGCGATTATCCCCAAGTCTTTGTAGTCATACTTTTTCCACAGATCCAGGTTATTTATTCTTGAAAGCGGGCTGCCATGCATGCAGATGGTTTTCACCGGATATATTTTTCTGAGTTTTTCGAGATTTAATTCAAAATTCCGAATTGCCAATTCATAATTGCCCCGACTGAGGCTAAGATTTTCGTAATGATATCCTACCTCATGGCCCAGCGAAGCGATCTCCATAATAATGCCCTCAGCCCAACTCTCTGGCACAGCCCGGAAATAATACGTGGCTACCACACCCATTCCCTGCTCCAGCCTGGCCATGTTCAGGGCATTTACCGGCAAGCGGTCCACATCATGGCGCATGATGACCGCCTTTTCCAGCGGATTGGTGACAAACTGTTCAAGGGACTGAAATGAGTATCCGCCGGCCTGAAAGGCACCAAGAAGCTGCTTGTAGGTGGAAAAAGTAAAATCCATAAGTTATTGGCTGCGGGTATAATTTGATCTGCGCGGCCCTGGATTACCCATTTTGCGTCAAGCGCGAAATGAGTAATGGAGAATATGGTTTATTTAAAGCTGTATTGATGCCCCGGGTTTTGGCGCATGACCTGAAAGCTTTGAGGATAGTACTCGATAAACCAGACCAAAAATGTCGTGGGGTCAATTTTGTTTTCCAGAAAAATCCGCCTGTTCTCGCGCATGGCCTCTTTGCCCCCTGGATCGGCCAGGAGCTTAGCGCCTCTGGCAATGGCTCTTTCCTGGTCATATGCCGGGTCCTTGAAATTAAACACCAGACCATGCTTTTCTTCCTCATCAGTATATCCCCTGCCAATTTTATCCATGTAAATCGCCGGAGTTCCAAGCACCGCGCTTTCCGAGGCCATGGTCGCGCTTTCACCAAAGAAAAGGCTGGCAAAGGCCAGGGCATCGTGCATCTTCTCTGGCGGGATTTTAATTTTATACGGCTCAAGCTCGGATGGCAGCTTTTTTTCCGCACTGATAAACACCCTGGCATAGCGGCTGAATTCTTTAACCGCCTTTATTTTGTTGCCATCTGTAAACCCGGACAGACCTTTGTCATGATACGCATCCCAGCTCACAAAACGCATGATCACATACGGCTCGTCCTTTTCTACTCCCAGTAGATCAAAAATTCCCTCATCCGGCTCAAACCGGTTGGGATGGAGATAAAAAAGCTCAATATTGCCATTAAAACGGACCTGGTCCCGGCGCAGAGTTTTCTGAAATGATTGGGCTGTGATAATTGTACTGACAAACCAAGCAAAGGCTTTGTTGTATATCCCGGATGATTCAGTATCTGCGAGGGCGAAATGGGGTTTTCGCAATAAAAAACCAGCCAGCGATAGGTAAGGTGATACCCTGGAAACAATGACATCAATTTTGTTTTTGCGAATAAAATTTAAGCATTTAATAGTGTTAAATAATAGGACTTGCGCTTTTGAGAAGAAACTTTTGCCAGGTTTTTTAATTAAAATATAATCAATGCAGTAATGCTGTAATAAATATTTGCTTATATCTTTTCCTGTTGCTAGCCAAAAAACTCTATGTCCTTTTTGCTCAAGCTCTTGTTTAACAAGCTTAAAATTATGTATTTGGGCAGGATGACCAGTAGAAAATAAAATATTCATTAAATCTACCTTTTAAACAAATTATAGGGAACATAAAAAAGTTGAAAAACAAACGGCATAAAATCTTTAAGGTTGGCAACTGCTGAAATCGTCGTTCGCTTATCAGCCTTTTTGTATACACCTTTCCCTTTCATATCAAAAATAACTGGCAAATCCGTGCCCACATCACTCCAACCAGCTTGCTTGAAATGCTTTGCAACAATCGGCCGATCCTCTGTAAAATAATGGTACAGGCTTGGCAGAAAAGGAATCCCGGCAGGCTTGCTGATCAAATGCCATTTCCAGGTTCTGGGATTAACCTCGAGAAACTTGTACTGCCGGTCCCGGGGATCAAACTTGAACTCCACCTCGCAAAGACCAAAAAAATTCGCCCCGGTCAAAATTTTTCGGGCATACTCAACCAGGATCGGAATATCAATTGTTTCAGCGTAAGTGGTGGCATTGCCGAAATCGACAGGGTGCTGTCTTTTTCTTCTGGCAACCAGGCAATTATAATATTTGTCCCGGTCAAAAAATATGCCTACGGAATACTGGTTCTCAGATGAACCAGGGATGATTTCCTGAATCATCAAATCCCGAGGGTTGATTCGTTCGGTTGCTTTTGCAAACTTTTCTTTCAATTCATGCTGATTTTGGCAGACGAAGACCTTTTTTTTGAAATACCTGGTAAAATCAAGCATGATTGCCGGCTTGACAATGCAGGGGTAGTCGATCCCAGCCTCCGCTATTTGGAGATCATCCTTGGAATCCGGATAAAAAGTTCTGGGCACAGGAACGCCTGCTGACCGGGCCAGAGGGTATGAGTTCTTTTTGTTGAAAAACAGATTGATGGTTTCCCAGTCATCGACTGTCACCTTGAAATATCTGCTTAATTCATTTTTTTTCTGGCTAAGTAGCCGGACATGATAATCATCTGTGGGCATTAGCAGCCAATCTTTGAACAGTCCTTCTTTGCCCAGTCCGATTAGACAATCAATGAGCCCGTCATATCCTGTCTTAAAAAAACCGATACAATACTTTGAATGACGGGCGATATTGAACCGGGTCTTGTCAACGACGATACTGGGTATTTGATTTTCACCGAGTATCTGCACGACCCCATATCCCTGTACATGCCCCCCAAGAACAACAGCACCGGGCTTATTTGGATTTTTCACGGATTTCATTGTAAACATCCAATATTTTAAGCGCGATGGTTTCCGAATCCAGCCCCAGCAAAACAATCCGATCTCTCCCGTTTGTTTTCCCATGTACTTGTGCAAACACCAGAGCCTGCTTCAAGTTATCCGCCATATCCTCGGGCTCAAAAGTGGTCAGGAAATGCCCGGGTTCATTGCCGAACAGCCAGGCAATGTCTCCGACATTTGTGGCCACCACCGGGCAATTGCGGGCCATGGCTTCCGTGGTCATTTTCATAAGCGTTCAGCAGTCGGGAGCCATCCTGATTTTTGTAATTTCCAATGAGAATTTTGTATTATATCGTACTCTTTACTGCTTTCATAGGCATTACCTCTAAATGTTTGGTAACGTTCATTATCCATATTGTAAAATTTCTTAATTGCATCAGATAATGCGATTGGATCTTCAGGTGGAACCAAAAGACCATTGTGATTATCACTGCATATTTCAGGAATGCCGGATATATCCGTCGAAATTATTGGAACTCCGTAACTTATCGCCTCCATAAGAACCACTGGTATTCCGTCCATATCGTTCTTTGTCTGGATTGAAGGCAGCACAAACACATCGATATCAGAATAAAAAATCTTTTTATCTTTACCGAATATTTTTCCTCTGTCTTCAATATAAGAAGCTAGATCATTTTCCTGAATAAAACTTAACGCCTTTTCCCGCATAGGCCCATCACCGGCAAGAATTACTTTAATAGGTAATTTTCCTTTTTGAAACAGAATAGTAACAGCTTGCAGCAAAAGCAAAAGCCCTTTTTTTTCACCCCACCAGCTCAAAAATCCGATAGCGAATGTCTTATGTCTGGTTATTACTTTTGTATTCGGCAAAAAGACACCCAGCCTGGACAACAATAGCTTCTCTTTGTTCGCAATTGGAAATGTCTTTTCAACAGACTTTAAATTATAGTTTGAAATGGAAAACGCGGTTGTTGATTCATTGACCAGCAAATCAAACCATCGATTGGGATAATAGATATCATGAGCATGAAAAGCGAAAGAATATTCTAAGTTCTTGAAGTATTTTTTATACAGCATCGCAATGATACTGGCCTGTGTGGCAAACTGGGCATGAATTTTTGCATTTTTTGAGAAAGCTTTGCTGTCAAGCCTTATAAACCAGTAAATTGCCTTTATGCCAAAGACAAAGTTTTTACTGCCCCAGAACCGATGTAAATTTTTAATAAAAAACTTAAGGGCGAACATGCTTTTCCTAAAACCATGGGCAGAATTAAATGGCTTTATAAGAATCTCCACACCTTGTTTTCTCAGTTCCTGCAGCTCCGGAGCATAGACAGCAGGCGGTGTGCGTAACAAAACCAGCCTGAACCGGACGAATTGTGCCATGGCAGATAATTCGTCCAGCATCCATGGGCTTATGTTTTTGATTATATATATTTTTTGATTCATATACAGGAGCGAGTCTTCAAAAACCAATGTGACTGTATCATTTTGAAATATTCCAGGATATCAGGACCTGACCAGGACTGAACGTTTTTAATAATATTTTTTATAGCTTCCCTGTCAAAGAGATCATTACCTTCATCAACAATTCTGCTTAATTCTTTCTTAATAAAAACTCTATCCTCGACTGGATCAAAAGGATATCTTCTCCTGGAGGAGATTTTCTTTAAAACCGCAGCAACAAGCAGGCCAGGTGCACCCATTCTTGCGCGCAAAAGCCAAGGATAATAACCGCGAGCGTTTTTGATATGATTCAATTCTGGGCAATATTTTTTGATCAGTTGATAATACAGCTCATTTTTCCAAAGAACACGATGTAATTTACTGTTTATTAATTTATGATTCTGTTTTTCAGCGCAGCATACAGCAGCATATAAATCCGGGCTAAACCATGGCGCAAAAACTCTTCCTACGAGGTTTTCAATGGCCAAAACCTGTCCAAAGATTGCAGGGGCAAACAGGTTTTCCTTTAAATCAAAAAAAGTTCTTGGGCTTGGATCTGCTTTGATTTGTTCCAGGAGCCAATTTCCAGTATCATTATGATCTTTCAGCCAGTCATGATTCCAGCCAGGTGGATATCTCTTTTCACCACTATACAGCCCCAGATAATAGGCTGAGAATAATTCTGATGGCTGATACCTTGTAGGGTACCCGTTAATATCTCCCCATCCGGTCCAAACAAGGTCAAAAGATAAACGCTCAAAAAGATGCTTAACAGCAGCATATCTGTATGCATACTGCATGTTGACTAAATATCCACATTGGCTAAGCAGTTCCTCATATGGCAAACAGGAACAGTCAGGACGAATGTTGTGCAAAGGGGTATTCAGTTTCTTGGCTATTTTGTCTGCTATTAAATATTCTTTATCTTTTGGATGTCCCCAGTTGATAAACTCTTTGTCTAATCCGTAACTGTTTGTTATGGCAGCATTTATCCTGGACTCACCTCCGCCGGATAAAAAAACACCGTATCTACAATTTTGCAGTGTCTTAATATTAATATCGACATTGTGAATGAACATATCTAGCACATTTTCGGATATCTTACTTTTTTTCTGGTAGTGTATATTTGGCTGGAATTGATTAAAACTAATCTTATCTACACCAAATAGACGATTAACTTCTTTGTGAAAAGTGCGGTTATCTACTGGCGTATGAAACAAAACAAATTCTCGGATGCCGCTATAGTCGACAGATAATGATAATTTCATCTCCAAAAGATGAGAGTAATTAGGAGTGATGATTTGACATGAGTCACTTTGATAAATGAATATAGGAAATAAAGTATTAATAAATTGTATATATTTATTTTTACCTTCTAGATTTATTTTGTAATTATTTGGTAAGTTATCATATTTCTTGAAATAAATTTGAGTGTGATAAAGTGATATTATGGTATAGTTATCAGGTACATAATCAAAAGAGTTTGTACTGTATATAACTATAAAATCATTAGTATTATAGCAATAAAAACTAGACATTATTTAAAATGGTTAAGGTACTTTATCTTAGATCATCATTCGATCCTGGTGGAACAGAATCACTTTTACTGAACCTATTCAATTATCCACAATCAGAAATACAATTTCACTTTGCTCTTCTTAAAGATGGTAGCTTAATTTCAAAATTAAACTCTGATACTAATAAATTTTATAAGCTTTTTAAAACACATAAAATAGATATTAAGGTGTTGCTTAAATTGGTTAAAATTATTCATGCCAATAATATTGGTATAGTCCATACGCATCAAATGATTGAACTTTTATATGCAGCAATGCTAAAAATTTTAAAGCCCAGATTGAAAGTATTTCATACTGTTCATGGCTATCATGATAATCAACACAGGTGGGCTGAAAATCTGGAAAGATTTTTAATCAAAATCACGCATAAAACATTTACTGTGAGCAATAGCTCACGTAATATGCTTATCAATAAAGGCTATCCGAGAAAACGAATGAATGTCTTATATAATGCTGTAATGCCTCTTCAACCTGCACATGAATCTGAGTTGTTGCAAATGAAGCAAAAAATCAATTATAATCAAAATGACTTTATTATTGGCATGATCGGCAATTTTGTCTGGTGGAAAGATCAACTTACCATTGTTAAGGCTTATAATCTTTTAAAAGAAAAATTACCCAGTTTGAAACTTGTTTTTATTGGCAAGGAATCTGAGTTTTCCGAGCAGTGCAAATCATTGCTTACTAATCATGACATAAAACATCGTGTTTATTTTTTAGGAGCGATTGATAACGCGTCTAAGTATCTATCTTTGTTTGATTTATTCATAATGTCTTCTCATAAGGATACTTTTGGAATTGTTGCAATTGAAGCTATGATGAGCAAGGTACCTTTAATAGCTTCTGATATTGATGTTATGAAAGAATTGTCAAAAAATGGTTGTTATTTCCAGTTATTCCAATATCAGAATTCCTGCTCCTTAGCTGAAATCATTTACAAAAATATTAAAAGCAATAAACTTGATAAAGTAAAAGCATTTAATTACTCTCAATTAAATTTCACATACAAAGAATACGTGAATAAGATTAAACAAATTTATGAAGGCTATGAATAATATTCAATTAACTGATTACCTTCCAGATTATTCAGGTAATTTTGGAGATACCTTGATTGCATTAGCAAAAAAATGCTCTATGAATAAATACAAATGCTATGTGTCATTTCCCGAACCCAGAACGTGGCATCAAGATATAAAAAAGGCTGGTGGAGAAGTATTTTATTTAGATGTATTTAAGTTTAAAGACAAAAAAATTGATACTAAGTCAATAAGGTTTTTAAGAAAATTCTGCTTAGAAAATAATATTCAGATACTTCATGTTCATTTTGGTTTGTCTCAAAAAATAGCTACTTTAATTCTTAAAATATTTAATCATAACCTAAAAATTATATGGCATTGGCGTGGTGATATTGATGATTCAATGGCTAATTATAAAAAAATTCAAACTTTTATTTTCTATCGTGCTTTCGCAAATCATTTTGTTAATGCACACATTGCAAATTCAAAATACATTGCAAAAAGATTAATAGATAAAAAGCTTGTTTCAAAACATAAACTTTATTCGTTACACAATGCTATAAATGTGAAAAAATTTAATTATAACAATTTTATTTCTGGTATTAATCATTTGATTAGTTTGTACAATACTTCGAATATTTTTACATTAATTATGATACGTAATTTTCGGAAGAGAGTAGATTTTGATATTATCCTGGAAACAATGAGTTGCCTAAAAAAGTTGCCAGATAATATCCAGCTTCTCTGGATCGGATATGGAGATGCTGAAACGGAAATAAAGGCACGAGTTGTGCGGATGGGTTTAAACAACATTCACTTTATTGGTCGAGTCAAAAACCCCATACCATATTATTTTATAAGCAAAATCAATATTATAGCATGGGAACCATGGTGCAATGAAACAATAAATAATACAGCGTATGAAGCTTTAGCATGCAACTTGCCCGTAGTTGGTTTAAATTTTGGCGGATTAATAAATACATTTAGCGAATCTGAAGGAGTATTTACTGTCCCTTTAGATCCAGTAAAATATGCTAAGAAAATTATATATATTAAAAATAATTATTATAATATCTTATCTAATGTAGAACATGGGAAAAACAAAATAATAAAAAAATATAGCTTAGACAGTTATGTAGATAAGCTGATTAATATATATTCAAGTTAGTATTTATTCTGTTGCCTTCATTTATAATGTGTCAAAGATATTTTTGTATAGCTGATCAGACAAGTTTGCCCAGCTATATTGTTTTACAGATGACATATCAATGCGCTTATTTATTATATTATTGTTTATAATAGTTTTTAGTGTGTTGTTGAATTCATATTTATCTTTAGCAAAATAAATGTAAGAAGACAAATCGCAATCATAAACAGTTTTAATTTTTGTAGATACTACGGGCTTTCCCATAGCTAAATATTCATATACTTTTAATGGGTTTATTGCATTTCCTACATCATCAACTTTAAAGGGATTAATGCAGACATCAAAACAATTTATATAATTTGGAACTTGCTCGTGCTTTTTGTAACCTAGATATATATAATTCGTATATTGTTCCAACTTAAGGCGTGTGGCTTGGAGATGTTCCCAATTGCCAATAAAAACAAAGGAAAATGACGGATTATCCTGTATGATATGTTCTACTAATTCAAAATCAATAAATTTAAATAAACTGCCAATAAAGCCGATCACTGGCTTGTTAATGTTTTGTATATCTACAGGTATCTCATGTTTATTGTCTGCGTTAAACAAGCTTGAATCATATCCATTTGGAACAACGATATTTTTCTTTGTTCTAAAGCCATATTTTTCTTTTAATATTGATGAGGTGAAGATGGTGCAGTCTGCTTTGTCTAAAAGAGTATAAACTGAGTTTTCAAACTTTGCCCCCCCATAGGATGAATCAAGATAGTCATCAACCATATCATAAATAAGTTTACTGAAATCAAATCTGCATATAAAATTTCCATAATGCAAATTGTACACCCATAAAATATATTTATCTATTCCAAGTTTTTTTCTAAGTAGACTGATTTGATATTTACTAATTTGAAAATTTAATAAATTGAGTATTTCTATATTTTTCGCAGGAAGGCGTCTAACTGGTTTGAGAACGGTTATATTATCGGATATTTTTTGAATATCCGGTTTTATTATTGGGTTATTCTGCTCAGCACGTACTTTTTTTGAAAAAAGAGCATAGGCTGGTTCAACGAATATTATTCTATAGCCTTTATCGGCTAAATAAAGCATAAATTTTTGCCGTCTAGACATAAAGCCGTTCCAATATCCACCTAAACATATGATCCAATGATTGTCATTCACCTTGCCAAACTCCTTATGTGTAACGAGATTTATCATGTTTGTTAATTATTTTTAAATTCGTTTTAGCGCCCAAAACCAAGCCAGCTGTTGCATATACCCACGAACTTGCGAATGCATTTCCTGATACCAATAAAATAACAGCATTTATGCTAAGATATACCATAGTAAACATATATAATTCTTTCATTTTGTTACCTTTCATACGCAAAAGCTTAATGTTTATTAATAGTGTATAAAAAATAAAAATAGACAACCAAAAAAAGCCCAAAATACCAAAAAGTGCTGGAACAGTCATATACCCGGTATGCCCCCCTGTGCCGCGAAGGTCACCAGTAACGTCTATGCTTGGATCGGATGGTGATATGCCTTTACCCATTAGCGGATTGTTTTTAAAATAGTATAAACTTGTTTGAATATTGTAATATCTTCTGGATGCATCCTGTTGAAGATCACCGGTTAATCCTCCGGTAATACGAGTAATTTGATTCTGATACACATCAGGCATGGCAACAGACATAATTGATATTGCAAACATACCAATAATCAAAAACTTGAAGTAAGCGGAAATATTGCTTTTGGTAGCTATGATAAAAAATATAATTGTAAACAGCACACCTATTGTTAAACCTCTTCCTCCACTTAACAATACTAATGAAATTAGAATCATAAATATAATGGAATCTGACAGGTTAAATCTGATTCCCTTATTTTTTGCTATTAACGCTGCAATACCAACAGGCAAAGCTATATCTAGCCCCC
The DNA here is from genome assembly GCA_964410925.1 of uncultured Desulfobacteraceae bacterium. Taxonomy (GTDB): domain Bacteria; phylum Desulfobacterota; class Desulfobacteria; order Desulfobacterales; family UBA11574; genus S5133MH16. The sequence goes on along the minus strand of CAYPIW010000125.1, from coordinate 11,252 downwards.
CTGGCCTGCCAGCACTCTCTGTTAATGGCCTAAAATGTTCTTTCATATAATCAAAACCGCCTACAAGGAAAAACATAGGATTATCCATCATCAAAAGCCTACAGATAAACGCGATTAATGATGTAATTAGTGTAAAATATACCAAAATGTTCATAATATATGAGTAATTGAAATTGTATTTCCGAACAAAAGCATAAAGTACATAAAATAGTGCTAAATAGACAATAACATCATAATACACTCTTAACCCACGCTCTTCTTCTGATGCCCCAAGCAGTCCGACAGATGATACTGGAAACCTAATATAACTGAATAATAAAGCCACCATGAGCGCTGAAATTGCAATAAAATATAATCTGCCTATACTTGGTTTATATCTCCAAAATAAGGCGATATCAGCAAATATTAATAACGGCAACCACTCTACAATCAACATTGTTCTGATGACAGGTATCTCTATACCAACAGTAAGAGGAAAGTAAGCAGCTATTAATAATATTATAAATATGAAGTGGGGTTTTTTTGCTGATCGAATAGGCATAATTATCAAATTTATAACCCAATTTTCCCTGTTCAACGAATGAGGAGTACCTCAATCTATATAGTGCTCAGCTTTTCAATATCTAATTTTTAAGGACTTCATCAATATTATATTTGTCCTTTATAAATCCGAAGGTGCCCGGGATAAATCGGGCTGTATTTTTTTTAAAAATGTTGTGTATGACTCTTAACAAGAAAAGCGGAAACAGCCTGAAACTGTTATAGAGTGCTTTTATAAAGAAAACATCCGAAGCGGTCAAAGTCTCAACTCTTTCCTTGTCGTTTTTAAAGCTGGTATTGGGCTTGAAGATATTTCGAAGAAGGGGGGGGGCAAAGCTTAATGAAAGAGCTTCGCATATCCTCTTTACTTCTTTTTCCGTGTTGGCTTTCAGATCTTCATATTCAATATAGATATATCCATTTTTTATTGATTGAAGTATTTTTTCCTGGAACACATATAAAAACACTCTCTTTACCAACTGTTTCTTTTTTATGCCATATTTGGTTGCTGCCCCTTTTACAGAAGATTTTATCACGTCAACAACATTTCTTTTGATAACAATAAAATTGGCATCCGGATAATGGGCAATACATTTTACGCCATCATAGGGATTTACTTTTTGCAGCCAGTACTTTTTATTTTGGTCCGCAGCATATTTCTCCATGAGCATTCTAAACAGTACAAAATAATCCGTTGGCCGATTTTCCAGGTTGTAAAAAAATCCCTTGTCTATGCCAGCGCATTTGAAAAAATCCGTTTCTGCCCAAAGCTCAATCAGGCCTACGTAATTGTCTGGATATTTCAAATCGCCAAATGACTTGGGGAAATTAGTAAACATGTTGGTTTCAAAAGCCCCTCCACCTCGTTCATACTGTACAGTTGCTACATGTGGATTATTTGACAAAATATTTGCCACCCAATGCGTTCCTGATCGATTAATTCCGACAATGATAATTGGTTTAAGCAGCATGCACATTCCTTTTCCCTTAGGGTTTGCTATAAACTATCTTTGCTGAATCCCTGTGATCGGCAGGGGTGAATAGATACGAGATTGGCAACAGCAGTCCAAAAGAAAAGTCAGCGATCCGTGTTAATAAGCGGTTTTTTCCTACCCAATTCGATATTGCCCCAAGTTTATATAAGACTGCATCTTTATTTTTATAAGCAACTAGATTTATGTAACTCGTGACCGGCCTGAGATAGCCTTTATGAATATCCGCTTTCTCTATAATAGGTAAAAAGCCGGCTTTTCGAAATCGTTTAAAATTTTCAGTTGGAAGCTCCAGTCCGTAGTGCCCCCACTCCTCCACATAGCATTTTGAAAACAGGTCCGGAAATTTTTTGGCTCTTTCGTAGACAAGGCTTTTTGAATCACACTCGATGCTGCTTATCAGGTAACCGCCAGGCTTTAAAATCCGAAATATTTCCTTGATAACATCAGATTTTTGATCCAGAGGAATGTGACCAAATACGTGCGAAGTGTAAACAACGTCAAAAGAGGCCTCTTGAAACGGCAAATGCATCCCATCAATTTGGTAAACTTCGTTATAAATTTTAAATGCTTCGCTCAAAGATGAGATGGACAAATCCACCCCTGTTACCTGCCCATACTTTGGGAGAAATTCCGCGCCCCCCCCCGCAACCAAAATCAAGGATTAAGGCATCATTCTTGGGTATAATCTTGCCAAGCGTCTTTGAAAAAAATCTGTTTTCAAAAGCGCTAATGCTGATTGATCGATACAGTGACGTAAATAAGCCCTTGATCCCAGCATGTTGTTCAAAGGACCAATCTTCTCTTGTTTTTGTAAATTTCCCTTCATAAAATTTATCATGGGTACCAAAACACAAGATCCCGTTTTTTATGGTGAAAGTTTTCTCGCAACTAACGCACGTTGCATTATTATTCGTGTATTCAAGATCTGATCTGCAGTAAGGACAGATTACAGTTAGGCCTGCAATGTCGCTGTCCAACTCCCTTCCCGTTTTTTTATAGTTGTTCATGTTGTTCAATTTCCTCTTTTCCAACTAACCAGTATGTTTCTTCATATATCCTACCACCTGCTGCTAATTTAAATTCAGGGCGTTTAAAAAGCACTGCTCCGATTGACAACAGGTAACAAAAATCAAAGCGTTCCCACGTGTAATAATCAGATAAGATAAAGAATCTCCCGTCATCGTTGTCCCCGATCATCGGCATTAGCCCATCCGGGCGCATGGCATGCATGATGAATTCGAACATGCGTTCAAGGCGGCACCAGAAACGGGTTGGCAGTTCAATATTGTTATTTTTGCAAAGAATCGCCGAGTAGGTGAACACCTCCAGTACAAGCCTGTGGTAGGAGGTAGAGTTTTCAAAACTTACCCCGTCTTCATAAACCATTTCGTCCATGCACCGGGTTATTTCTTTAACTCCAAAATTTCTCCATTTCTCTGCGTCCTTGAATTGCGGAAAAATCACCCCGATAAACAAGAGCCCGACAATATCTGACAAATAATGATTGGTCTCAATGCCGCCTTTATTTTCCAAATTTTTCTCGATATACCAGCCATGTTGCCACATGGCTTTTAAAAATCTGCCATTAAACTCCTCCGTCCATGCCTCGGTGTCTTTGAAAGCCCACCAGGCCCACATCCAATTGCATGCTCTAATCGACACTTCCATGGCACAGGTCCAGTTAATGCCATAAGGGCACGGGTTTTCTTTTATCCAGTCGTCTATTTGCCAGAGGGCCTCTTCGACGAATCGCATGTCCTTGGTGGCAATATGGCCCTTTGCTAGAGAGGGGAAGTGTTGAAAGCGGGAAAGTTCCCATGGGATTTTGCAGTCCGATGAATCCTGTATATTTGTCACAGGCGATAAACGTTTAAAATATTTCCTGGGCCATTGTTTTTTAGATAGCGGATCGACATGCCATAAGACTATATTTTTTTTGCAATGAAGGTTCTGGCCTAGAATTGAAAATTTTTTTTCTTTTAAGGAATAAAGCCTGAATACACTTTTGTGGTTCGTAAAAATATCCAGGCTTTTTGGGGGTGGGCAAAGCCAGTGTCCCGGCGATGTTTTTTTCAAAAATATTTTATTTAAATATATTTTTATTCTTAACCATCTAAAATATCTTAACAGAATTAACTCAAGAATGGTTTCACTAAAAGAAAATAGCTTTGCCTTATACCTCTTACCTTTCCAAAACAATAAAACGCTGTTATCCGTCATATAAAAAAGTTTTTAGTTTTTGCGTAACTTTACTGAATATAGAAAAATACAACCATTTACACATAGAAAAGAAAATGATGTAGCGAGAGCGGCACCGATAGATTTATATTCAGGTATCAGCATAAAATTTAATCCGAAATTTAAACCAAAACAAAATATTATAAGTAAAAATAAAAAAAGAAATTTTTCTAACTTCATTATTACTGTCACATGCGGGCTGAACGCAAAAGACATAAATGCCGACACCGATAGGATCAGAAATACTGTTGGCGCATAGGGATATTTGCCTTTATCAACCCATGGTATAATCCATTGAGACAGAAAACACCCGAAAAGGATAACCGGAATGGAAAACAATACATATTTATGATGCTTTTGAAATATTTTATTCATACCTGCCACTGAAGAAGTTTTCTGAATAACAGGAAGATATACAGACTTTACTGATTCTAAAGCCATTATCAAAAAATTATAATATCTAAATGCTGAGCCATAGGTCGATAGATCCTGGGCTTCACTTAGAGACCTAAGCATAAACACGTCCAACCTTCCGAAAAGAACCAACACAATAGAATATCCAATAAGATATCGGTAATTTCCGGATAAAATATATCTGAATAGGCGTGCTGTTCTTTTTAGATGCAAAAGGCCATGAAAAAGCTTTCGTCTAATGATAAAAGGTATTGCTATTAAAACCGTCACAAAAATTTGCGCGGACAACGCATGCCATGCCTGTATATTGGTGCCCAAAAACCCAACGAGACCAACAATTGAGCCATTTAAAATTAACGATTTGATTACCAGTACTTGAGAAAATCGATTGAATCTTAATGCCTGCTGAAAATCAGTACGTAAAAACTGGTAAAGACATAGTGCCAGTGCAAGAAGTAAAGATAAAATATATACTGAAATTCCTTCTGAGAAAAAGGCTAACATTAATAGCCAAAGGCAAATTATCGACATAATCTGTGTTGATAAAAATGCCCCTTTATATTCATAAATTTTAAAACGCTGGTAGCCCACAATAAATATACGCTTGAAAAACGAAATGATGACCCCTGAAAGAACGGCCGCAATGGCCATAATCATGGTATATTCAGCATATTGATCCGTGGACATAAAACGAATAAGTGCAAATGCTGAGATAGCACCTATGACTTTGGCGATAAGATTATATGAAAAAACTTGTGCTATAGATGCAAACAAAATTATGTCCTTAAATCCGAAAGGATTTTGATCGTATCATTTTTAAAGAAAGCAACCGCTGCCATAGTTCGCCTTTACAGTTTAGCATCAATAAATTGTCACCATGGTAGTAGTCCGTTGAAGAGTTGATGGGTAAAAGTGGCAGCGCTTTTTTTCCTATCCTGAAAAGTTCAAAGTGAGGGAAACATTCTAAGGCATAATCTATACATTCGTTAAATTGATAACCAAAAGCTTTGGCTCTTTCATCATTAGCCTCTATCATTACACCTTTTATTATTCCTTTCTTCAAAGATTTTGTTGCACCTTTGAGTACTTCAAACTCAGCACCTTCCACGTCAATTTTTAGCATAGCAATGTTGATTATATTCTGTGAACTAATTATATTATCAAGTGATTCTTTTTTAACGGTTACTTGGGTTATTAATTCGTTTTCATATGGTACGGCTGAGGAAAGTCCAGGATGCAATGCAGGAAAATTAAAAATAATTCCCTTTCCTGTACTGTCAGAACACATTATATTTAGTAAATTAACATTTTTAGTGCACCCATTCAGTTTAAGGTTTTGTTTTAGCATATTGAATGTTTCAGGCATTGCTTCGACTGCGATGACTTTTCCGCACTCCCCGACAAGTCGAGAAAACAGTGTTGTATACCATCCAATATTTGCTCCTATATCAACCGTGATATCGCCTTTATGAATAATCTTCTTCATTAAGTTGGTTTCATTTCTTTCTCGTTCACCACGGAAATATATTTCAAACGCATATTTTTTTTGTGAATCGAAAACAAATCGCCGTCCATCCCAGGCGCGTGTTATAGTTTCAATTGGGGGCAATTTAGAGTTAAGTATGTGGTTGATAAGCTTTGTTTTCCCTCTTCCAAATGGGAAATAACGCGTATAAAGGCTAGTTAATTTATATATCGTTTTAGAGAGCATCTGTCCTCATCTTTACACCATCTTTACATTTTTAGTTATTGCTTTATTGCCAATGTAATAGCTGTTGTGTCAAAAAGTGCTGACAGATAACTGCTCCGTATTTTTATAGAAGAAATTTGGTTGTGCAGGCATTCAAACTCCGCAATCTGCCCTTTATCCGGCTTTTTTGACTGTACCTTATCAATATCTATACCATAGCCGATCAAAGACTTGTAATCATCCATAAATATTGTTTTTCCATCAAAATGCACTTCCATCCATTCTTTGCCCAGTTCCCGGGATCCAACGGCAAAATAATGAATGGTGCCAATGGAGCCGTCTTCATATTCCAATGTAATTATCTTGTTGTCTGACCCGGAAACACTTTCGGTATTGGGTTGCAGGCTTGCGCAGGAAAAGGCCCGAACGGGGTGATCCACGATATAGGAAAACAGGTCGATAATGTGGCAGGCCTCGCCGATGATGCGCCCGCCGCCTTCTTCGGTGTGCACCCAGTGATCTGGGGGGATATATCCGGCATTCATGCGGTAATGCAGGACAAGTGGATTAATCCGCTGATCCGTGTGCTTTTTGATTTCCCGGGCGTATTTTGAATAACGGCGGTTAAAACCGACCATCAGCAAGGGTTTTTCTGCTGCAGCGGCAGGCTGGAAATCTGCTTGGGCTTCCTGTTCATCCGATAGGCCATAGAATTCTTTAATGGCTTCCAGTTCCGCCCGTGTGGTACACAGGGGTTTTTCCACAAAGGTATGCTTGCCGGCCTGTAGAGATTCAAGAGCTATTTGCCCGTGCAGGTTGTGCCGGGTGCAGATCATGGTCAGGTCGATGTCCGGGTCGTTTAAAATTTCGTGATAGTCTGTTGTGGCATAGTCTGCGCAAAATCGCTCCGCAATGGTCTTGGCTTTTGAGCCGGTTTTCGAACAGATCGCCCTGATTTGATAAAGATTGTTTAGTTTTTGAAGATTGGGCAAGTGCATGTTGACCGCAAAGTTTCCTGCCCCGATGATGCCCACGCGGAGGCGGTCGGACGCCGGTTTTTTTGTTTGAGATCCGAGCTTGATGCGACCGGGCTGGTAGTTTTTTGCATGGGTCATTTGTTCCGGGTCTCCGTAGTACAGGAACAGGAGCAGGGGTCGCTCGGGTTTTTCCAGCTCCGCAAATGCCTGATCCACCTGCTGGATGGGAAAAGTTTTTCCGATCATGGGTGCTATTCGAACTGCGCCGGCTTCCAGCAGCCTCAGATATTCCTGGAGGTTTCTGTTTTCGGTCCAGCGGACATAAGCATATGGGTAGTCGAGTCCCTTTCCCTCATACACTGGATCATAGCGGCCCGGGCCGTAAGAGGTGGAGATTAAAAAATCAATTTCTTTTTCATACAGATCCTGGCGGTTGACCTTGTCCCCGTATACGCCGACCATCACCAGCCGGCCTTTTTTACGGGTGATTTTCAGAGCCTGGGAAAGAGCCGCCGGGTTGCTGCTGGTTGCTGTGAACATAACCGCATCGGCACCATGGCCGCCGGTATAATGCACAATTTTTTGCTCAGCTTCATCAGGGGTCATTGACAGCTCAGCCCCGCATTCCGCGGCAATGGCCAACCGCCCAGGGTCCAGATCCACGGTCAAACAGCGCCCGCCGGAGGCATTTGCCAGTTGCAGGGCAAAAAGGCCGAGAATGCCGGTGCCGTATATAACCGCAAACTCCCCTAACCGGATATTGGCCCTGCGGACTGCCTGCATGGCAATGCCGCCCAGGGTGACCGTGGAAGCAGCCTGATAATCCAGGCCGTCCGGAATTCGGGTAACAAGGTTGACCGGTACATTCACATATTCCGCGTGGCAGGCCACAACGGCACCGGAGGCGGCCACCCGGTCGCCGGGTTTAAATTCGGAAACACCTTGACCGGCCGCCACCACCATGCCTGCCAGCGAATATCCGGTTGGCTTGGGGTACTGCTGTTTTTTCCGGTCGCCTTCCCGGACCTGCTGAACCTTGCTGACGGTGTTTATCAGGCCTTTTCCCTTGAGCATCTGCCAGGCTTTTTCCACCTTTTCCGGCTGTTCCATGGCGGCTTTGATCAAGGATTTCGGCTTTGAGGCGGCTATGTCGGCGCCCTCGGTTCCGGCGGATATACAGGAATAAACGGTTTTGATAAGCACCGACCCAGGCGCAACGCTTGGGCTGGGTACTTCCACAACCTGAATTTTTCCGTTTTTAATCAGAGCCTGTTGCATATTAATGAGAACCCTTTATGTCTGTTGGATATGTTGGACAATGCGCTGGGCGGTTTGCCCGTCCCACATGTCTATATGAGTTTTTTGTCCTGGTGCTTTTGTAGATATGTCGTTGACAACCTCTTCCAGCCGGTCTGGCCGACAAAGCTGATTGGTGCCCTGGGTGATGGTGAACGGCCTTTCGGTGTTTTCCCGCAGGGTGACGCAGGGGATGCCCAGGTAGATGGTTTCCTCCTGGATGCCTCCGGAATCGGTGATGACAAAGCACGCATCGAAGACCAGGTTCATGAAGGTATTATACCCCAAGGGCTCGGTGAAGATGATGTTTTCATGGGAGGCGAGAAGATTATACAGGCCAAAGGCCTGAAGCTGTTTTCGGGTGCGCGGATGAACCGGAAAGATCAGCTTTATTTTATCCGCGATTTGGCGCAAGGCGTTGCAAAGCGTTTTCAGGGTAACTGCATTGTCCACGTTGGAAGGCCGGTGCAGGGTGACGATCCCGTAATCGTGGCTGTCGAGGCCGAATTGCTGCCTGGTGTTTTCCTTTTCTATGGCCGGGGTCATCATTACGAGGGAATCGATCATGATGTTGCCGACCATGTGGATCTTTTCTTTCGGGATACCTTCCTTGAGCAGATTGGCATCCCCGTCCCGGGAAGGGGACCAGAGATGATCGGCCATGGCATTGGTCACCACGCGGTTGATTTCCTCGGGCATGGTGCGGACAAAGGAGCGGAGCCCGGCCTCCAAATGCGCCGTGGGCACCCCCAGCTTGACGGCCGCCAGGGTGCAGGCCACGGTAGAGTTGACATCCCCGACCACGATGACCAGGTCCGAGCGGGATTTTAGAAACACTTTTTCGTAGGCGATCATCACCCCGCCGGTCTGCTCGGCATGGGAGCCGGAGCCAACCCCTAGGCTGATGTGAGGATCGGGAAGGCCGAGGTCCTGGAAAAAATCAGAGAACATGTTCCGGTCATAATGCTGGCCGGTGTGTACGATGACCGGATCGGCCCAGGTTTCCCTGGATAGCGCATGGTACAGAGGCGCGATCTTCATGAAATTCGGCCTGGCGGCGGCGATCAGGTGTATTTTTTTCATTGGCTGATAATGACTTTAGTCTTTTAAAAATATTTGATCTTAAATGCTGAACCGATGTTCAATGGTTATATCTTTAACAGCATCCACTTCAGTTTTCCAATAAAGAATCAAGGCATCTTCTTTCTGGTTGTACGCTCTGGAAACCCAGCCGTTTTTTAACGCCAGCGAGGCATCCGGAAAAGATGCCTCCATCGTGGCGACAGGCGTATTTTCTTTTAAAAATGTCGCTTTATTCCCTTTTGCCCGGCACTGGATGGCGGTGTCCAGGTGGAAATGAAAGGCAATTTCATGGGTGCCACGGCCGATGATCTTGTCTGTAATGGTTACTTTGTTATGCTTTTTGTCCAGGTGAAAACGCCGGCGGTGAACTACCGGCGATGGCAGCCTTTCATACCCGGTATGCTCGGCTTCCAGGAAATCGAAGTCGTCGTTGCTCTGCCAGTTCAGCACGCGAATGTCACCGGTTGGATTGACCAGGGCAAACATGGAGTTGTGAATGGGAATCTGTTCTTCCCCATCGACCACCACCGTGTTGTGGTAGGTGGTGGATCGGAAAAGACGGCGCATCTCCATGTTTCCGGTATAGCAATAGGTTCCTGGATCGATGATGACCGGGTCTTTGCCGATGCACAGGTCGAAACTCAACCAGTCGTTGTGCTTGTGCGGACCGACACCATTGACGCCGATTTTGTGGCATACGCAACAGAGATAAACATGTTCCGAGCGCATGATGTAGATGCCACCATGGGGGAAGGCTTTCAATTGATTAATAGGCTCTTTCATTTCAGACTTGGTGAATTCAACTTCAAAGTGCACCACATAAAATAAATAGGATCTAGGGGACGTCCATTTGTAAATCAGTAACTCATGTGAATGGTGAGAGCGTTTGGATTGACAACATTATCTTTCAGATGGAGCTTATCCACGGTATTTTTTTAGAGAGGATTAACAGGATTTTGAGGATTTTTGTTGTTCTTTCTCAATTCCCTGAAGGAATTGAGAAATATCAATCCGCGGCGGAAAAAGGTCTTTTTCGCATCTTTACTGCGCACGCTGGAGGGCGCGTCAGAAGGTTGAAACTGAAAGCATTGAAGCTCAAAGCTCAAAGCTCAAAGCTGAAAGCAAGAAGAAGCTCCCCGATGAAATACGTTTCACTGTCACTTCGTGAATTTCATGGGGCAGGCAAAGCTGAAGGCTCAAAGCTGAAAGGGCAAAGTAATTCTGAAATTATTACTGTTCTTTAATTGCAAAAGATTTTTTTATTCTCTTCTCTGCCTGTTTGAGCATATTATCCGGTAGCTGACCAATTTTCCTGCTGATCAAATTTTCTGGAATTGTCATGATAAAATCAAGTCTCACAAGAGATTTTTTTTGTAAACCAGTTTCTTTTTCAGGACCTACTACTAATTCTAACTCCATAAGATCATCAGGAACTTGAGAAGTTATTGCTGCAAGGATCACATCATTGTACCTTCTTTCCACTTTATCATCAGAGATAACAAGAGCTGGTCGTCCTTTTTGAATTTCGCTTCCATTTCTTAGCACAAAAGGGAATCTTACAACAACTATATCTCCATAGTTATAACTCATAGAGATCCTCAACCTCAGATTCCCAAATTCTTTGGAGGCTTTCCTGTTGAAGCAATAATGCTCCTATTTCTCTTTTATATTTATCCGTTTTTTTTATTTTTAAAAAGTCTATGAAGTCTATGACTTCTTGAATCATGTCTGGAGATAGTCCTTCCAGGTGTTTTATAATGCTTGTCTGGCTGCTATCTGTAACGGCCATACTTTTTACCTCCTTCATATTTTTAGTCCAATATATCTTAAGGCGTAAATAAGGATATTGTCAATGTCTAAAACTAGCGATCAGAGATCAGAAAGACCACTTCGTTACGTAGGCTTGAGTGTGAGTGGGGACGTCCATGAAATTATGACTTTCTTTTTATTTAAGCCTGTCATAGCGTCATGAAGTAGGGGACGTCGATTTGTAATTCAGTAACTTATTTCTTTTCATTC
>CAYPIW010000124.1:0-85220 GCA_964410925.1 uncultured Desulfobacteraceae bacterium | reverse complement strand
TCATAACGTACTGGTGATCGGTCTGGGCCAGGGTTTGAAGTGATCTAAAATGAGCTAAAGCCCGCCCGGGTGCGACTCGTACATGTATATTGATATCGGCCAGAGATGAATGCAAACATGCCTTTTTACATATAGCGTATTGGTAATCGGTCTGGGCCAGGGTTGTTGAATTCTGTCAGTTTTATAAAATGGTGGCCTCCGGCTCGTAGAGCCTACAGCTCGGAGAGAGCGAAGCGGCTCCTCAACTTTAGGCACTTTAGATCACTTTACTCACTTTACACTTGTTCATTGCATTGTCCAGATATCAGTCTGATTTTAAGCTATAAATTTGATACTCCCCAAAATCCGTTATAACCAGATATTATTTTATAAAGTTAATTTACTGGTAAAAGAGGGAGGTGATGTTTATGCCGTTAGGGGAAAAAGATTTTTTTTCTGCTTTTGTAAGTGTTAGTAAGGCAATCAGTTCAACGAGGAATCTAAAAGACGTTCTGAATTTGATCTTGAAACATGGGATTGATTCTTTAGATATGAAAGCAGGCGCCATCAGTTTATGGAACAAAAAAGAAAACCGTTTGGAGCTTATAACTCAGCGTAATTTGAGCCAGGAATTTATTAACAAAGGCCCGATACTTGCGGATAGAAGCATTCCTGACTCCGTTATGAGCAAAAGACCTGTGGTTGTGCCGAATATTAAGAACGATAGGCAGCTACAGTATCCTGAAGCGTGTAAAAAAGAAGGAATTCAATCGATTTTGGCCGTTCCCATTGTTTTTAAGGATAATGTTATCGGTGCGCTCCGTCTTTATGATTCGAAACCAAGGGAATTTACTTATAAAGAGATTGAATTCATTACTGCATTAGCAGAGCAAGGAGGGATAGCTGTTGAAAATGCCCGGTATATGGAAAAAATATTAAAAGACCACAAGGAAGAAATGGAAGAGCTTTGGGATTGGTTTTACTCAATGACCGGCTCGCCAAGACTTGATGGATGATAATAGGTCAAACCGTTTTCCAAGGCTGGGCAACTGCCCGGCCTTTTTTGTTTTTCGATCCAGAGGCTGGGACCTTGCTCAAAAACACGGTATCAAAAATAGATGCCAGAACACGGCTTTTTTACGGTTGTCCTTCCTTTTTCAGCTTGGCGAACCCGTGATTAATAAGTTCCGGACGGCCCGGAACACCTTTTATTCCTTTCTGCTGCTCAACCTCATCAAAAAAAACACACCTCCCAACAACTCAGACTTTATTTTTTGACTTTTGTTTCTTTTTAAGACACTTTTTATCTTTTCTGACGATGGCACAGACTTTTGGATTATAAAGCTCTTTACAGTTATCGTGATTATACAATGGGCATTCTGGATACTTTTTTGACATCAATCTTTTTATTCCTTCTGGTTGCCGCTCGGTTTATGCCTTTTTATAAACTCCTTTTTCTACACTCTTAATCTTTCCCTGCTTATTGAGTTTATAAATAATATTGTAAGTTTTCTTCTGATCAAATTCGGTCTTTTTCATCAACTCAGCGACACCCACACCCTTTTTACTACTTTTAATAACTGCGAACATTGTATCCGCTGCTGTTAATTTGACGGTTTTCTTTGCGGCAGGTTTTTTAACAGCGACCTTCTTGACGGCGTTTTTCTTCACAGTTTTTGGCGTTTCAAGCTTATTTGCTGCAAGAATAATATAATCAATTTTTTTTGATAGTGCGTTTAGATCCTTGTTTACAGACTGCAGACTCTCTATAAGATTTTTCATTTCTGGATTCCTCCTTTAATTTTTGAAAATTACCTAGCAAGACAAATGAAAACCAGCCGAAACATTTTCACCTTTATTAAAAAGACGGTTGAACGTTTTAAAAGCATTGGATGTTTTTTCTTCGATCCATTCAATACCATTGTTTTTTAAAAAGTTACGCAAAGCTTCGGTGGATTTCATCTGTCCCGGCGAACCTTTGCCAAGTACCAAAATGTCAGGTTTGGATTTCAGAATATCTTGAATATCATCAATATCAACAAAATGTCCTCTTTCCCTCCACCATTCAGGAACGACTTTTCCCAGAATGATTTTAAGGTCATTTCTGTAACTCACACCGTTTATGATCATATTTCCAAAAGAATAGTGTTCGATCATGCTATGTGCAATCCTAAGGTTTTTGTTAACTGTTGATCCGCTCTCTCAATTCCTTTCCAACCTTGAAGAACGGCAACTTTTTAGGTTTAACCCGGGTGGGTTTCCCGGTTTTAGGGTTCCTTCCGGCATATGCTTTGTATTTTTTAACGTAAAAAGAACACAATCCCCTGATTTCAACCCGGTCACCTTTTGCCAGGGCGTTTGATATTTCCTGAAAGAAAAGTTTCACTACGGCTTTTGCTTCTGATTTTGTCAGATCGGTTTTTTTTCTTAGAGTTTCCGTAAGTTCCAGTTTGTTCATATAATCCTCCTGAATTAATTATCAATTAAATCAAGATAATAAAGAATTGATTAAAAATTGTCAATGAATTCTGTATGGTTAATTCAAAACAAAATCCATAGACCTGCAATTTTGAACCAAAAATGATATATTTAAGACCATTAAACGCACATTCTTAAATTTTATTTAATGTGTTATCAAGTAGTTATCGCGGAACAATCCATAATCCATAAAAAGACCTTTTCAGGAAAATGCTTTGATAAATAAAAAAAATATTTTCGTGGGAAGAGATATAAATATTTTTTTAAAAATATATAGACAATTAGCTTGCTTCCGGTATAAAAGAGAGTTAATATCAAAAAAATGATTTAGCCCTGCCTGAGATTGGTAAGGCAGTTTCTTTATGAAGCAATCTAATTTCCTGTCTCTGACAAAAAAAGGCATACCTACAAACAGCAATGGAATGACCTTTTATTTCATTTTAACCTATACCTGATCGATTTGCTATCATCAGACCTTAAGCCGGAAAAACTTCGCGCAAAGATTCTTCTCATTTTGTCATTACCAGAAATAGTCGCTAAGGATGTAATAAATTGGCACGATCATGCCCTTTTTTGCAAGGATGATGAATAATATTATATTGGTTGTCTTAAAAAAATACAGCGAAATGAAATCTTTCATCACCTATACTTTTGACATTTACAGATTACAAAAACGGATATAAATAATATTCCATGGAGCTAGCATGGAGGTACTTATTTGATATTCAATCATTAAAATTGACGGTCTCGTAAAAAGTCCAACTTCTGCGTTGTGCTGCATTCCGCAACCATTCAACGTACGATAAGTACGCCTAATGATTGCAAAATTTGCACGACTTGAATTTGATCTTTTTACGAAACCGTCTAAATCGGACTTTTTACGAGTTCATTAAAATTAACCTGCCCATTTTTTGTGACCATGGAGGACATCAGAATGAATATTTACATAGGCAATCTATCGTATGAGGTGACGGAAGAAGATTTAAAAGAGGCTTTTGAGGTCTTTGGGGAGGTCAACACCGTCAAGGTTATAAAAGACAATCACACTGGCAGATCAAAAGGATTCGGATTTGTGGAGATGCTCGCTAAAGCTGAAGCAGAGTCTGCAATCGGAGGTTTGAACGGGAAAGACCTGAAAGGGAGAAGCCTTAATGTCAGTGAAGCTCGCCCCCGCTCTGAAAACCGCCGAGGTGGCGCAAGATCCGGAAGACCGAGGCGTGGTGGTAGCGGACCCAGGCAAGGTGGTGGCGGATCCAGGCAAGGCGGAGGAGGTCAGAGCGGAGGAAGACGCTTTTAAATAACGGCGACCGGACATCAACGCCGGAGCAATCCTCAGTTGGAAATAATTTAGGTTGAGCGATTTTTTTCTCGATCTGCATCGCTCTCTTGCGCATAATTTGCATAGCTAAATATCATATTATAGAACGAGTTATTAGCATGGATGAGCGCTAAATAAGACCGCAATCAGTTAGAAATGTTTCGAAATCACACCAGAAGGTGTCCCAGCTTGGGGGGCAGTCGTTATGCCCGCTGTCGTAGGATATGAGTTGACCGTTCCGGGCAGCCTGATAGAGAGAGATTCCATGCGAATAGGGAATGACATCGTCGAATTTGCCGTGAACAACAAGAATGGGGCCATGATAAGCTCTTACAATGGCAAGATTATCGAAAGGGTCTCTAACAAGGACATCGGGAATCAAGTATTTTAATGCAAACGAACGGACACTGACAAACGACGACATTAAAATCAGCGCCGCCGAGGGCCGGCGAGCAGCAAGTGTGCAAACCGCGCCGCCGCCTAAAGACCGTCCGAAAAGAACAATTCTGGAGGGATTCACATCCGGTCTCGCTACGAGCATATCATAAGCACAAATAAATGCCTGGGTGATGTTTTTTTGGCTGGGAGAACCCTTTGATCTCCCATATCCGGGATATTCTACAAGCAATACTCCTATGCCGAGATGAGCAAGGTTTTTAAGTTCATGTGCCCAGAAGTCGATAAGTTCTCCGTTGCCGTGGGCGAAAATAACCGCTGGCGCCGGTCCTGTGACATGGCTGGAAGTCTGCGGGAGAAACCATGTTTCGATTTCTCCGAAACTTGTGGTCACCCAAATTTTTTCCATCCCGGAAGTATTTTCAGTATGATAAGTGGGTTCTGCAAGATAACGAGGAAACAGTATTTGTCGCTGCATCACAAAAAGAAAACCGCAATAGACAAGATATAAAAAGAGGGTCACCGTAACGATTTTGATCAGGATATTCATTTTCACTCTCTCTTTATTAAAATCCCACATATTGTGTTATTTTATTCTTGACATACAATATATTCCATGAAATAAAGAGACATACGGTTTATGACATAGCTTAAAGAAGTCGTGTGATTTTTATTAACCGCCTTATTAAACTTAACATATTTTCTGATAAGAGTCACATTTTTTGACAGACCTGCTTATAGAAGGTTGCTCGTTCCGGCAGGTTTGTTTTTTATTTTTTATACAAATGGTATTGATCAAGATAACTTCCACAAAATTCTGATAATAACTACACAGGAGAAAGACAATGGGCTTCAACGGTAAAATTTTAGTTACGGAACAGGGAACTTTCGATTTAACGAGCTATGAGTGGGATGATCATCTGTTTTCAGACAGCCTTACTAAAGAAAACCCCATTGAAACCAACCAGGCCATGGATATCAGCCGGTTTCTTCGAGAAGAAATCGACAGCATGAAAAATCATACCATTACCATGCCGGTCATAGATAAAATTATTCAGACCAAATTGCTGGAATACGGACTTAAAAATATTTCGCCCATTCGTCTGGATAAGTCCATGTTTATAAAAAATGGCCTGAAACTTTCAGAAAATGCAAAAAATGTATTGAAAAGAAGATATCTTAAAAAGGACAGCAAGGGACGGGTCATCGAGACTTCCGAAAGAATGTTCAAAAGGGTGGCCCGGCACATCGCAAAGGCCGAAAAAAACTATGGCAGCGACGCCGATGTTAAAAAAATGGAAGACATTTTTTACAATATGATGACGGAGCTTAAATTTCTGCCAAATTCACCGACGCTGATGAATGCAGGGCGCCAGCTGGGTCAACTGGCGGCTTGTTTTGTTCTTCCCATTGAGGACAGTATTGACGGGATTTTTGATTCTTTAAAAAATGCCGCCATTATTCATAAATCGGGTGGCGGCACGGGGTTCTCCTTTTCACGTTTACGACCCAAAGACAGCAGGGTGGGAACAACCGGCGGAATTGCCTCCGGACCGGTTTCGTTTATGAAAATCTTTAACACGGCAACAGAACAGGTGAAACAGGGGGGAACTCGCCGAGGGGCCAACATGGCCATTTTAAGGGTGGATCATCCGGATATCATGGAATTTATTTACAGTAAGAAAAATAATAACGAACTTAACAACTTTAATATTTCGGTGGGTATCACGGATGTATTCATGAAAGCGGTTGCAAAAAAGAGCAATTATGACCTGATAGACCCCCGGGAAATGAAAAAGGTCGGAGAGCTGAATGCCGCAGAAACTTACCAGGCGTTGGTGGAACAGGCCTGGAAAAACGGAGATCCCGGCGTCGTATTTTTAGACAGACTTAACAGGGATAATCCCACCCCTGCATTGGGAGAAATAGAGAGCACCAATCCTTGTGGAGAACAACCCTTACTTCCAATGGAAGCATGCAATTTGGGCTCCATTAATCTGGCCAAGTTTGTTACCTATACCAATGGAGAATCGGCCGTCGACTACGAGGCCCTAAAGGATGTTGTCTTTTGGAGTGTCCGCTTTTTGGACAATACGATTGATATGTCAAAATACCCCCTTGCTGAAATCGGCGAAATGGTTAGAGGTAACCGTAAAATTGGTTTAGGGGTTATGGGTTTTGCAGATTTGCTTTATCAGTTGAAAATTCCTTATAATTCGGAAAGGGCCTTTGAAATAGCCGAAGAAGTGATGGGGTTCATTCAAAAAGAATCCCACGAAGCCTCAAAATGTCTGGCTGAAAAAAGAGGGGTTTTCGAAAATTTTGATAAGAGCATTTTTAAAAACCGGAAAGGATGTACCTATCGAAATGCCTCCACAACCACCATTGCACCGACCGGCACATTGAGTATAATTGCGAACTGTTCCAGCGGCGTGGAACCGCTTTTTGCCTTGAGTTTTGTTAGAAACGTTATGGATAATGACAAATTATTAGAAATAAATCCATACTTTGAAAAAGTGGCGAGAGGAAAAGGGTTTTATAGCACCGAGTTGATGGATACCATTGCCCTTGAAGGGGGTATTCAGCACATTGACGAAATACCGGAGGATATTCGCAAGGTCTTTGTAACGGCCCATGATATATCTCCCGAATGCCATATTCGGATGCAGGCCGCTTTTCAGAGGCACACCGACAATGCGGTTTCTAAGACGGTCAATTTGCCCAGTGATGCCACCGTGGACGATGTATTAAAGATTTATAATCTGGCTTACGAGCTGGATTGCAAAGGCGTTACCATATACAGGGATGGAAGTAAGGAAAATCAGGTACTTTCGGTTGCCGGAGCGGACAATCCTGCTGACACTTCGAATACCACGGTTAAAGAACGTCCGGAAACACTTGAAGGGTTCACTTCCAAAATGAATACGGGAATGGGCCAGCTTTATGTCACGGTAACCGAATTGGACGGACATCCTTTTGAGGTGTTTGCCACAATCGGCAAATCCGGTCGGTCCACCACAGCAAAGACCGAAGCCATCGGCAGGCTGGTTTCGCTGGCCTTCAGATCCGGAGTTCGGGTAGATAAAGTTGTAGAACAACTAAAAGGTATCGGCGGGGAGCATCCTGTTTTTCAAAAAGGGGGCCTGGTTCTGTCAATACCGGACGCTATTGGCAGAGTCCTTGAGAAAAGGTATTTGAAAGACGGATCCTATAAAAAACATGGATATGGCAACAGCCTCCTTGGAGA
The DNA here is from genome assembly GCA_964410925.1 of uncultured Desulfobacteraceae bacterium. GTDB lineage: Bacteria > Desulfobacterota > Desulfobacteria > Desulfobacterales > UBA11574 > S5133MH16. The sequence continues at coordinate 77,802 of CAYPIW010000124.1, read as the reverse complement.
AACCTGTCCGGAATGCGGAAATACCGTTAGTTTTGAAGAGGGCTGTATGATGTGTCATTTCTGCGGTTTTACAAAATGCGGATAATAATATCTAACCTGAATAGGCCAGAAAAGTGACTAAAGTTGACGGTTTTGTAAAAAATCCAAATTCTGCGTTGTGCTACATTCTGCAATCATTCAACATACGATAAGTAGTGTTCATGATTATAAAATTTTTACGCTTTGAATTTGAACTTTTTACAAAACCGTCTAAATCGGACTTTTTACGAGTTACTCAATCATGCGTATTGATCAAAATCCTCTATTCAGAAAAGTAATCGTTCCCTGGTATGACTCTGAGTCGGCATGTTATATTGTAATTTTTTTTATGGTTCCTGTGTTTTTGTTTGGGATTGCGGGTATCTTGGCATCCCGCGAAAACATAGCATATCATGAGCATATTTGGGTGCCTGTCCTTCTTGTACTAATGAGCGGTGGTGTTATTATTTCCACAACAATCCGCCTGATCAGAAGATATTACCGCCGGTTTTCAAAATAGATAATTTTTTCATAACCATTCGGGTCAGCCGATAAACACATGCAGCTTGTTCGTCACAAGAATCAGTCCCACAATAATCAGCAGGATACCCGCGGTGGCGTTGATATATTTCAAGAAACGAGAAGCCTTTTTAATAGCCTTCAAGAGGAGATGAATAAAAAGGGAAAGGATAATAAAAGGCAAGGCCAGTCCGGCGGAATAGATGGCAAGAAGCACAATCCCTTGCCGAACCGTTTCCTGACTGCCGGCGATGATGAGGATCGATCCCAGCAAAGGGCCAATACACGGACTCCAGCCGGTTCCAAACGCCATGCCGATGATAAAAATTCCTAAAAAATGTAAGGGCTTTTTTTCCATATGGATCCGTTTTTCAACATCCAGACCGGGGATACGGATGATACCGGTTAGATGGACTCCCATAAGGACAATCAAAATGCCGCCGATAATTCTTATTGTTTGCCGATAGTTATAAATTAAGCTCCCGAGATATGAGGCGGATGCGCCCATGAGGATAAAGATCAGGGAAAATCCGCAAACAAATGAGACGGTTGAAAAAACCACTTTTTTTCTTATTTCCGAATTATGTTTTTCGGTCAATTCTTCCAGTGAAAACCCCGTGATAAAGGTAAAATATGCAGGGATGAGCGGTAGCACACACGGTGATAAGAAAGAGAGAAATCCCGCAAGAAAGGCTGCAGGAAATGTCACGGCTTCGGTAAACATGTTTTCCCTTGGTTACCCTCCCGCAATCATGGGTATCAAAAACACTTCTGCGTTATCGGGAACCAGAGTTTTTTCAAAACAAGGCCTGGAGATGTGTTTATCATTGATCCGTACCACCGCATAAAGATTGGAATTGTCAAGATTTTTGAGAAGATCTTTAATGGTCATTCCCTCGTACCAGGAATGCTGTTTTCCGTTTATCTTGATCATCATTCAACACCGTGAGCCCTGAGCAATTCCAGAACCTCAGGAAAATCGATACCCAGCTTCGTTACGGTTTCGACCGTCGGAATTCCATTGCCGGTCCATCCCCGGCGGTTATATACCGCATCTTTTAATTTTTCATAAAGCATTTCGCGAAACTCACGCAACAGCACTATTTTTTCTTCCGCAGTCTTTCCGGTGATATCGACGTTATGTTTTTCAATAAGTTGTTTGTCATAGCGCTCGGCCCGTGATTCGTATTCAACAACTTTTACCGGCCCCACCGCACGATAGGGAATATTATCATGCTCCCGTTGCCCAAAACCCATTTTAAGGTTGAAAATACGCTGGAAATTGTAAACTGCTTCACTCATTCGGATAAGGCCGTCAGGAGTTGTCTGTTTCCCGGTAACTGCGGTATAATAATCCGCATACCACTCTACGTGTTTCATAACCTTTGCAGGCTCCGGCATGTTCTTATTATCTTCAGGGACAACATCATTCCAGGGGAGTTTGCACAGTCCGCATAACCCAAACCAAGTTCGGAACATGGGAAACCAGTGCAGCGCTTCTGCTTTCTGTTCAAAAGTCGGCATAAAATTATGCACCATATCAAGAAAGATCAACCATGCTTCGTCATGCTGCGGGCCTTTGAGAGCAAGACCGTACCCCCCCTGCTGGGCAAGTGATTCTTTGGTCATATACTCGGAGAACTCCAGGCCCTTTGCTTCCATACCGATGTCTTGCATTAGATCGGGATTGGCGCCATAGTCTCTGGAAAAAATTATTTTCATTCGGCGAACTCCCTGGCCTATAATTTGTCCGAAACCCTCTCCTGAAGCCATCTGATGAACAACCTCCAGTGCGGACAGGCGATTGCCGAATGAAAGGTTCATTCCGTGGGTATGGGTTTCGTTTATCAGACCCATATCAAAACACTCCATGGCGAAGGCGGTGGAGGTGCCCACTGAAATGGTATCCAGCCCGTAGGTGTCACAGTAAAAATTCATTTCAATAATCGTATGAGGGTCGAAAATACCCAGGTTTGAGCCACAGCCGGCGATGGTTTCATATTCGGGCCCATCTACAAAAACTTTGGTCCCTTTGTATGGACCCGTGAGAGGAACAAAGTCTTTGACACCATGTGAACAGGCAAGGGTACATCCCATCCAACACCCATCATAGCCGGGATCGAATATGCGCCTGAAAACCTCCTGACCGATGTTGTCCGCCTCTGTATGCCGCCCGTACTGGAAATTATGGATGGGCAGTAGATCGAAATCATTCATAATCGGAACCAGGTGGGTGGTTCCGATTTGTGCCATCTGGTTTTGTTTGGGATCAAGTTCCACAACCTCCCTGGAGTGTTTTCTTCCGACGTCTTTCAATGTATTGGCATTTGCAGGATTGTTTGTCTGGGTTGTGACCGTGTCCCAGCGCGCCACAATAGCTTTGATACCCTTATCAGCAAAAACCCCACCGATCCCCCCCCGTCCCGCCTGTTTATATCTGGCACGCTTTCGTTTGAGATCATACCAGGTAAAGTTCAGGCATCCCATGCGTGTATTTTTGGCGCCCGGTCCTGTAGAAACTACAGAAATGTTACGCGGCTTCCCGTTGGCGAAATGTTCGGTTAATATCGCAGAAAGAGTATAGGAATCATCCGGCAATCCCGACGTCTTGAAGATCTGAACTTTCTCATCAATGCCATCAATAAAGATTACAACATGTTTTGATGTTTTTCCAGTTACTTCCAGAGCATCAAATCCGGAAAACTTAAGATAAGGACCAAAATAACCTCCCACATTAGAGTCTATCACGGATCCTGTTAACGGCGAAATGGTGGTGACAATACTTTTGCCGGAGCCCGGATATACGGGTGTCCCGCCCATAGGACCGGACGCGATACATATTGCGTTTTCAGGATCATTCCATTTTGTTGTGCCGTGGACAGCATTCCATAGAAGCCAGAGATCAAAACCTTTGCCGCCGATAAAGACGTTTTTCATTTTTTCAGTAACCGGCTTAGTGGAAATGGCACCATCAGAAATATCTATACAAAGGGTTTGGTTTGCATACCCCTTTTCAATGACCGGCCTATCATAATTAAATGTCTTGAGCGATTCCATTTTATATTCTGCCATTATGTCAACCCCTTGTCTTATAATATTGATTATTACCCGTTTTAAAAATTTTTGATCATAATTTCACCCAGCTCTTTGGATCGTTTTGTAGCGACTTCCACGGCGTTAATAAGCGTGGTTCGAAGTCCGCCTTTTTCCAACGTGTGAATTCCGGCGATAGCTGTTCCACCGGGAGAGGTTACCATGTCCTTTAACCTGCCGGGATGTTCTTTTGTTTCAATCAGTAATTTTGCCGCCCCTAAAACCGTTTGAGATGAAAGAAAAAGAGCATCTTCCCTGGATAGACCCATTTTTACTCCGGCATCGGCCATAGCATCGACAATTAAAAAGATATAGGCGGGCCCGCTGCCGCTTAAGCCGGTAATTGCATCCATAAGAATATTTTCTTTAAGAAAAATACTTCTCCCCATGGAATCGAAGATAGCGAGAGACAGTTTAATGTCTTCTTCGGTGGCATTTCCTCCGGCTGCGATAACCGAAGCACTCTCCTTAACGAAGGCCGCGATGTTGGGCATTACCCGGATAAGACGCAATTTTTTGTTCAGACACGACTCTATGGCGGCCAGAGGAACACCGGCGGCAATGGATATGATGAGTTTGGACATATCCAGGCAGGACGCTGTTTCCCTCAATACTGACGCAATGATCTGAGGTTTGACCGCATATATAATAATTTCTGAAGCCTCCACCGCTTTGATGTTATCTGCTGTGGTATGGACGCCATATTTTTCTTGGATAGATTTTAGCCTGTTTTCACGAACATCCGTGCAAATAATGTTTTTGGAATCAGACGACCCTGAAGAAATGAGCCCGCTTAAAAGAGCTTCTCCCATGTTTCCTGTTCCGATTAGGCTGATTTTTTTGTTTTTCAACATGAATTTTATTCCCCCTTGATTATGTTTAATAATATAACTAAATTTGTTTGCATATCAACTGGTTAAAAACCAGATAAATTTGGCCGGTTGAATTATCAATAACATGCAAAAAACATACTTCTATCCTTTGAATGTTTATTATGTCAATGATTTTGCGTGAAATATCTTGACTTATTGTCAATATATCATTAATTTTCCGGTTAGAAAGTCGACGGATTAAAAAATTGACACGAAAATCGAAAGATCAATGTTTATATGTTTATCATTGGCAATTTACTAAAGGCTGTTGCGGTAGTTCTCAACTACGTTCTACACTTTTACATGTGGATTGTTATAGCGCGGGCTGTTCTTTCCTGGGTGAATCCAGATCCTTATAATCCAATCGTTCGTTTTATTCACAATGTTACCGAGCCCGTACTGTATCGCATCCGCAGAAAATTACCCTTTGATTTTGGCGGCATAGACTTTTCTCCAATTATTGTCATTTTGGGCATCATATTTCTGCAAAATTTTGTTGTAACTAGCCTTTTTAGATTGTCCGCAACTTTAATGTAATCCATAACCAAGGATGATACATCATGACAATTACATCCCTTGATATTCAGCAAAAACAATTCAAGATCAGGTTTAGAGGCTTCGACGTTCGGGAAGTGGATACATTTCTTGAACAGATGGCCAATGCCTTCGAATCACTGCAAAGAGAAAACAATAATTTGCATGAAGAAATTAACAGGCTTAAAATTGAAAGCCAGGGATACAAAGGGCGTGAAGAGACATTTAAGCGGGTAATGCTCAATTCTCAGAAAGTGTTGGATCAGATGAAGCAAAATGCCCGCAAATCGGCCGAATTAATCATTGCGGATGCCGAAGTCAATGCGGAAAAAATTCTTAGTCGGGCCCAGAACAGGCTTGCTCAACTTCATGAAGATATTACAGAACTAAAACGGCAACGCATGCAGATCGAGGTCCAGATCCGTTCAATTATCGAAAGTCACACCAAACTTCTTGAAATAGGGAAGGAGGAGGCCGGAATTCGCGAGGAGGAAGATGCCAAGTTGAAATTGTTTAAGCAATCGTAACCCCTTGGGTTTTTAAAACTGTTACACTGTGTGGCAGGCGATCTGAATAGATTGAGAGTATAACATGGCAAAAATAGATGCGTTTTTTAAATTGATGAATGAACAGGGAGCTTCAGATCTTCATCTTGTGGCGGGGCAGGCGCCTGTGCTAAGGATACGGGGCGAAATGGAAAGGGTCAAATATAAGGTTCTGGACAATGATGAACTCAAAGCCATGCTCTATGAAATAGCGCCCGAACATAAGGTAAAAGAGTTTGAGGAAACCGGAGATGTTGATTTCGGTTATGACATCCTCGGTATCGCCAGGTACCGGTCAAATTTCTTTATGCAAAAACATGGGGTGGCGGCGGTTTTCAGGCAAATTCCCGAGCAGATAATGACAGCCGAAGAGCTGGGTCTTCCTGCAGTATTATCCAAGCTGGCCTCACTCCCAAGGGGGCTGGTTCTGGTGACGGGACCTACAGGAAGCGGCAAGTCCACCACCATGGCCTCAATACTTGATGTGGCAAACCGCACCCGTAAGGATCATATCATCACCATCGAAGACCCTGTTGAATTTGTCCACCAAAGCAAGAGTTGTATTGTGAATCACCGTGAGGTGGGTCTTCATACCCAGTCGTTTTCCGCAGCGTTAAGGGGTGCCCTGAGAGAGGATCCGGATATTATTCTTGTGGGTGAAATGAGAGATCTTGAGACCATATCCCTTGCCATAGAGGCCGCATCCACCGGACATCTTGTTTTTAGTACGCTTCACACATCCAGTGCGGCGAAAACCGTAGATCGCATTATCGAAGTTTTCCCTGCAGATCAACAGAACCAGATCCGTTCCACGCTGTCTGACGGACTTCGAGCCATTATTGCACAGGTCCTGTTTAAAAGAGTAGATAAAAAGGGGCGCAGCCCCGCTCTTGAAATATTGATTGCAACTCCGGCGGTTCGGAATCTCATCAGGGAAGGGAAAACCCACCAGATTGCCTCCATGATCCAAACCGGGAGGAAATACGGTATGCAGCTTTTAGATGATGCCATTATGGAGATGCTGAACAAAGGATGGATAAATGCTGATGACGCCTATGCCAAGTCAAATGACAAGGGAAAGTTCAGGCCTTTTTTGAAAACTCCTCCCACTGATTTCACCGAAGCATAACAATGTTATGAGGTTCTGTTTTGAAAAAACAGGAAATTGACCATATTCTATCAAGAATGCTCGATGCATACGATAATGTTTCCGATCTTAATATTACCGTAGGAAAACCATTTCAGGTTGAAACAGCGGGTGATCTCGCCGCAGTCGAGATGAATCCCCCTTTTGAAGAGATTACTCCGTTTCAGGCTGAAATCTTTGCGCTGAACCTGTTGAATCAGAACCGGCGCCTCACCGAAAATCTCCTGCTTGAGGGATCGTGCGATTCATCCTATGAGCTTCCCGGGAAGGCTCGTTTCAGGGTCAACGTGTTTTCCCAGCGGGGCAACTACTCCATTGTATTGAGAAAACTTGCAACCAAAATTCCCACATGTCAGGAACTGGGTATTCCTGATGCCTTTCTCAAAATGGCCCAGGAAAAGAACGGCTTTATCCTGGTTACCGGAGCTACCGGCACCGGAAAAACAACCTCCCTGGCTGCAGTGCTTAACGAGATTAATAACCTCAGATCGGTTCACGTAGTAACACTTGAAGATCCGGTGGAGTATGACCATCCACACAAAATGGCGACGTTCAACCAGCGTGAGATGGGAGAGGATTTTGATTCATTTTCACATGGCCTCAGAGCAGCCCTGCGCCAGGCTCCCAAGGTAATTCTGGTTGGAGAAATGCGCGACAGGGAAACCCTGGAAATCGGCCTGAGTGCGGCAGAGACCGGGCACTTGGTGTTAAGTACCCTCCACACTGTTGATGCCGGACAGACAATAAACCGTATCATCGGCATGTTCCCTGTTGAAGAAGAAAACCAGATTCGCACCCGGCTTGCCGACACAATCCGTTGGATCGTATGCCAAAGACTTCTTCCTAAGGTGGGAGGAGGACGCATAGCGGCCTTTGAAATTATGCAAACCAGCCTGAGGTTCAAGAATATGATCCTGCGCGGAGAATCTGAGGGAAAAACTTTTTACGATGCTATCCATGATGGAAAAGCTTTCGGTATGATGACCTTTGACGATTCCATCACTGGGTTATACGAAAAGGGCCTCATTACCGAAGAGACGGCTATGGCCTATGCTTCCCGCAAAGGCATCGTAGGCCGAGGCATCGACTCAATCAAGAGCTCACGCGGACAAGCTACAACGGATATTAAGGATCTTAAGGTGGATCATGATTACGGCCAGACCATATAGCCGAGGACAGGCGTTTCGGTTTTTGCCCATGGGCCTCCCAATAAGGAAAGCATTATGAACGTGGTATGCGAAAAATGCCGGAGTAAGTTTCAAATTCCGAGCCAGAAGGTTCCCAGGGGACAGGCATTCTCTGTAGTCTGCCCCAAATGTAGCAACAAAGTTTCCGTAGATCCTCGTTTTGATATTCCTTTGTCAGCCAAAGACACTGCGGATCTGTCCGACGAACCAAAACCCGTACCAAATAAAACCATCATTGAGGAGATCGATTCCAGCGTTTACGATGCCTCCGAAAAACCTTTTGATTTTGTTGAACAGGGCGTGGAAACGGCCCTTTTGTGCGAGCCGGAGCCGGCCATCCGATCGAAAATCATAACGGTTCTGTATAACATGGGATATCATACCACGGCGCCGCAGACATATAAAGATACTCTAAAACAGATGCGATTCCATGTCTTTGACATGGTGGTGCTTAACGAACGGTTCGGGACCACGGATCCTGATATGAACAGCGTCCTCAAGTACCTGGATCGTCTCAATATGTCCATCCGGCGAAATATCTTTCTGGCTCTTATAACCAATCGCTTTCGTACCATGGACAATATGGCGGCCTTTAACAAGAGTGTTAACCTCATTATTAACCTGAAAAACATCAATGAAATTGAAAAAATCCTGAGACGAGGTCTCGCCGACAATAAAGCCTTCTATCGTGTTTTTAAGGAGTCCCTGATCAAGACCGGCAGGGTTTGAACATTTTTACGCGTCTATTTTAAACGTGAAAACCATGGAATATACTTGTGCCGACTATCGTATTGAAATGATTCTGTTGAACCTTAAGCGTCGCTTGCAGCACGAGGGCCTTGGTGATGAGGAAAAGGGCGATATCCTTTTGCAGATTAAAAAACTTGAAGAAAAAATAGGGCTTGAACAGAAACAATGAAATTAATTGAATTCACCCCTGAACTTTATCTTATTCCTCTTGACCAGAATCTTCCCGGATTTACATCGTTCATAGGATCCTGGATCTACAAAGGCAAAAAAACCTTTTTACTGGATGTAGGACCTGCCGCTACGGTTCCTGTGCTTGTAAAATCTTTAGAAGACTTGGGAATACGGCATGTTGACGCCATTCTATTGACCCACATTCATATCGATCACGCCGGAGGCGCAGGAGATCTGGCCGAGTCTTTTCCCGACGTTCCCATTATCTGTCACGAAAAAGGTATCCAGCACCTTGCAGATCCGTCACGTTTATGGGAAGGAAGTCTCAAAACCCTCGGTCAAACGGCACAAGCCTATGGACCGTTCCGGCCGGTTCCCCGGAAATTGCTCTACAATGCCGCCCAATATCAAGAAGATACCGTTATACCGATTCTTACGCCCGGGCATGCTCTCCATCATGTGAGTTATCTCTTGGGTCCCTACCTTTTTGCGGGAGAGGCCGGGGGGGTTTACCTCGACATGTTCGGTGACAGTTTTTATCTTAGACCGGCGACACCGCCCCGCTTTTTTCTGGAGACCTCAATCAAGAGCATCGATGCTCTGATTACCCGAGATCCCTCAGTCATATGTTACGGACATTTTGGCATGAACAAAAATGCGTTGGATATGTTGAAAACACACCGTAAGCAGCTTTTATTCTGGAAAAATATTATCGAGGATCAGATGGTTGATTTCCGTGACGCTGAAGACAAAGAATTCCTTAACCGATCTTTGCAACGGCTGTTAGAGCAAGATCCTTTACTTAAAGGGTTTTTTCATATGGACGAGGCGGTAAAACACAGGGAGAGAGGATTTCTGAAAAACAGCATAAAAGGATTTACAGGCTATTTACAAGCTATTGCTGATAATCCGCAATCCTTCCAGGGTCAAGGCCGGTTCAATAACCTCAATGGTTTCTGATACTTGATACATAAGTTCCGCCAGCCCGCCTGTTGCGATTACTCTTGGGATTGTATGCATCTCGATTGTCATCCGCCGAACCATTCCATCCACAAGTCCTGCATATCCAAAAATTATTCCGGCTTTAATACTGCTTGCGGTATCTTTGCCGATTACCCTTTCAGGGGGAATAAAGATTTCGACCCTGGGAAGTTTGGATGCTTTCATAAACAGGGCCTCAGAAGCAATCATAATTCCGGGACTGATTGCGCCGCCCAGATATTCCCCCTTCTCTGAAATTGCATCAAAGGTTGTCGCTGTTCCAAAATCTATAACAATGAGACTGGTTTGGTATTTTTGAAATGCCGCGACCGCATTAACGATTCTGTCTGCGCCGACTTCTGATGGATTTTTGTAACGAATCGGCAAAATTGATCTTGCTGACATGGCATCGACCCAGTGGGGCGCGTGTCCCAAGTATTTGCGACAGAAGGAATCGAGAATGGTTACCATAGGAGGGACCACACAGGAGATAATCGTTTTGTAAATTTTTTTGGAACTGATATTTCCTCCGGAAAAAAGATTGGAGGCAAGAATGTTAAACTCATCTTCTGTTGTACGTCTTTCCGTTCGTATCCGCCAGTTCTTAACAAGATGCCTGCCGTCGTAAACACCGATTACCGTGTGGGTATTTCCAATATCGATAACAAGAAGCATAGGTAAAACTTCCTTTTGGAGGCAAGCTCCCAAGTTATTTTTTATGGAGATTTGAGCTTATTTTAACGGCGAACATTTCGGGTGTTACGCCAATAAGAACGGTTTTTACAGGTAATGTTATGGTTGCCCTTTTAACATAAGTTCCGGGGGGTAATCCTTTAAGGTCAACATACACTGTAATCCATTTTTCAGTATGAAGCTTTTCAATAATATGAAAAGGTCCTTTAACTTCAATATTTATTGCCGGCGGCGTAATCATGTAACTGAATGGACTGTTTTTGCCCTCAACCTGAATATCAAAAAATTTTTGCGTGACAATTTTTTCTTCTATGGATATTTCAGCAAAAATAATCTTAGAAGGAGAAATGATCTCAAGGTCTTCGACAAGGTCCAGAGCGACTCCTTTTTTAAAAGATTCTGACAGCCCTTTAATCTCAACCGGTTTTGTCAGCACCTTATCCATGGGGGCAAGGATGTTTTGAGGTCCTTGCAGAATAACCGATGATGGTTTGAGAACGGCGCCTGAAACGGTGAATCCTGTAGCGGGTTTTCCGGAAAATAAAATTTTAACGGGCAACTCCTTTTTAATTTTATTGTCAATGGTTACAGTCAAAAACGTGGGGTTTATTTTTACAATGGATATTCCTCCCGGAAGGATGATACGGTCTTTTTCTATGGGAATAGAGTTAATGCCGATATGAACTCCGGACAAATCAAGCACATATCGCATTTTCATGTCAGAAAGAATTCTAACTGCCGATTTTGGGCCGCGCACGTAAACTTCTATTCCTTTTAACGACGGACCCGTTATTGTCAATCCCACAGGAATTTGATCGGAATCAACCGGAATAAAAATCACGGCTTCCTGTAATGACGAGCAGGCGCCTGTCAAAAACAAGCAAACCCCAAGCGAAAAATACAAAACAGACCGTTTTAAATTCTGTAAGTTTAACATAGACAAACCCGATAGGTATTCATACCTGAATCGACACTATTTTCAAAAAGCCAAACCGTTTCACCATTAACTGTTTTGCACATTAATGATGGCATCAATTATTTTTAAGGTTGTCCGTGTATTGGCCACATTGTGAACTCTGACCATGTGGGCGCCGTTCAAAACTGCAACGGCGACTGAAGCCTGAGTGCCGAGTTCCACTACAGGCAGGTCGGGGTTAATATCTTTAACAGTCGTATCTTTAAGGATGTTTCGTATAAAGGCTTTTCTGGAAAGCCCGATCAGGATAGGAACATCCAGTGTCTTAAATTCATGCAGGTGTTTAATTAATGAAAGATTATGTTCAACAGTTTTACCGAAACCGATTCCGGGATCGATGATGATTTTTGATTTTGAAATTCCTTTGCTTTGAGCATAATCGACGGCGTTTTCTAGAAATCTTTTGATTTCGTTTATAAGATCATCATAAACAGGATTCGTCTGCATGGTTTTTGGGGTTCCAAGCATATGCATCAGGATTATCGGAACGTCGTATTCTGCTGCAACATCTGCAAGGCCGTGGTCAAGACGCAATGCTGAAACGTCATTTATAATGGAGGCGCCGGCTTCAATAGCCCTTCTGGCAACTCCTGTCTTAGTTGTATCTATGGAAATGGGAATGGAAATACGTGCTGCAAGAGTTTCAATAACAGGTATAACCCGCCGGATTTCTTCTTCGACAGATACCACATCAGAAAAGGGACGTGTGGATTCTCCGCCGATATCAAGTATGTCAGCCCCGTCTTCAAAAAGTTTTAGGCCTTGAGCCACGGCGTCATCGAATGTGAAAAATTCTCCGCCATCTGAAAATGAATCCGGCGTAATATTCAAAATACCCATGATACAGGTACGATTACCCAGAACCAGCCGGTGGTTGCCCCATTCAAGATTATATATTTTCATTCAACATTCGACGCTGGACGCTCGATGTTCATCTTTTTCAGTAAACCTTCCAAAGCCCATCCGGCGCAAAAATAAATACTAACTGACTAAGATGAGGGTTGTTCGCTTTCAGTTTCGGTTTTGATGTCTTCTTCAGCTTTTTCATGTTCGACCCGAACCTTTTTATCCGTTTTTTTGTTCGCGGAGGTTTTTGATGGAAACTCAAATCCGGGTTTCATTGAAAGTATGAGTTCATCAAGCTCTTTTCCCAGAACCGTTTCTTTTTCCAGCAAACGGTCCGCCAGAGCATGAAGAATATCCAAATTTTCACTCAAGGTTTTTTTTGCGCATTTGTAGGCTTTTTCGATAAGATTATTTATTTCCTGGTCGATTTTCTTTGCCGTTTCTTCAGAGTAATCCCTGTGCTGTGCTATTTCTCGTCCCAGGAAGACATGTTCTTCATCTTTGGCAAAGGAAAGGGGACCTAACTTTTCACTCATACCCCAGTTTCGTATCATTTTCTGGGCAACGCCGGTTGCCTGCTTGATATCGTTGGCAGCTCCGGTACTGATACGGTTAAAAACAATTTCTTCGGCTACTCGTCCGCCAAAGGCAACCGACAATTCACTTTCAAGCTGATCTTTATATTTAAAATCGCTCTCTTCGGGCAAGAACCAGGTAATACCGGCGGCACGTCCCCGCGGGATAATGGTTATCTTGTTGACGGCATCCGTATTTGGAAGAAAGCGGGCCACAAGGGCATGTCCTGCTTCATGATATGCCGTGGTCTTTCTGTCTTCTTCCCTGATGACTTTTGATTTGCGTTCCAATCCCATATAGACCTTATCTTTGGCGTCTTCCAGGTCAACCATGTCAATTTTTTCTTTATTTCTCTTTGCGCCGAGCAATGCCGCTTCGTTCACAAGGTTTTCCAAATCTGCGCCGGAAAAACCGGGCGTGCCTTTTGCCAGTGTGACAAGGTTCACATCGGGGTCGGCCGGCGTTTTTTTCATATGAACCTTAAGAATCTTTTCACGGCCTAAAATATCCGGCAGGGGAACAACCACCTGACGATCAAAACGTCCGGGTCTCAAAAGCGCCGGGTCGAGCACATCAGGCCGGTTTGTGGCGGAAATAAGGATAACCCCTTCGTTTGACTCAAAACCATCCATTTCAACCAGGAGCTGGTTTAAAGTCTGTTCTCTTTCGTCGTGCCCGCCGCCGAGTCCGGCGCCCCTGTGCCTTCCAACCGCATCAATTTCATCGATAAAGATAATACAGGGCGCGTTCTTTTTACCCTGAACAAAAAGATCTCTAACCCGTGATGCGCCAACGCCGACAAACATTTCCACAAAATCCGAGCCGCTGATATGGAAAAACGGAACGTCGGCTTCACCTGCAATCGCACGGGCCAAAAGGGTTTTTCCCGTACCGGGTGATCCCATGAGAAGAACGCCTTTGGGTATCCTTCCGCCAAGACGCGTAAATTTCTTCGGTTCTCTGAGAAAATCTATTATTTCACCAAGTTCTTCCTTGGCCTCATCAATTCCGGCAACGTCTTCAAAGGTGACTTTTTTCATCTGGTCAGATTGCAGGCGTGCGCGGCTCTTGCCAAAAGACATGGCCTTACCGCCTCCGGCCTGCATTTGACGCATAAAAAAAATCCATACTCCGATGAGTACAATCATGGGAAACCATGAAACCAGAACATTCATATACCAGGGAGAATCGGTTTCCGGTTTGGCGCTGATGGTTACTCCTTTTTTCCGGAGGATCTTGATAAGATCGGTGTCCTGTGGTGCATATACCTTGAAACGATTGTGGTTTACATCCGTGATATAGAGTTCTTGTCCCTGGATGACTACATCGGAAATACTCCCATTATCGACCATGGATAAAAATTCAGTATAGCTGATGTTGGTCTCGGCCAAGTGCTGTTGATTGAAGAGATTATAAAGCATGATCATCATCAGTGTGATGACTATCCATAAAGCCAAATTCTTATAAAAAGGATTCAAAAGTGTTTAACCCCCGTAATATGATTAGTTATGAGATTATATTAATCATTATTGCTAATTAGGCAAGAGAAAGTTCAACATTAAGTACATTTTTGGTTGTGGGTTTCACTTTTACAGATTCATCTATTCTATAACCAGCAACCCAGATTATTTTTTCCCGGCAAAGCAATATGGGGCATCTTAAGCGTTTTTTTCTGGGGACTTTTTTGTCGATGAAAATTTTTTTTATTTTTTGTGTTCCGGTCATACCCAGGGGCGTAAAACGGTCACCCTGTCGAAAATTTCTTAAAATCAGCGGAAAACTTAACTCATCGCGATCAAAAAAACCGGTATGTTGTCCAGACCCGCATAAGTCGAACAGATTTTCCATGCGCATTTCGGTGAATTTAATATGCGCGCCGATTTCTTTTATAAACAAGGATTCGGGTTTTTCTATCCGGTATTCAAAAGCAGATATTTCTGCCCTGCGGGAGGGGGCATCCGCATTTCGCAATGTGTTTTTTTCTTTTGAGAAGAGAAGAACGTCTCCTTTTCGCCGGATCCTGATACGATCAGGCAAATCAACATTTCCATAAACCGGACCGGATTCCACAAGATTTATGGCAGAATCTATGTGATTCAAACCAATACGCCTTACGTTGCCTTTTATTTTTGAAATCGCCTTTCTTATTATCCGTCTTTGCGCCGCTACATGAATTTGGTTCAGGATTGAAACAGAGAGGGCGATTTGACCGTCCTGAATGTTGATAGCCGCTTTTTCGAAGAGCGGGTGAATGAGATCTTCAATCCATTCTTCTTCAGCACTGGTGATTGAGGCAAGCCGGTTCAGGCTTTGGCTGATTTTGGGATTGTAAAATGTTTTTAACAGAGGAATTAAATCGTGACGTATCCTGTTTCTAAGGAATTTTGTGTCTCTATTAGATACGTCAGATATATATTTTATTCCATTTTGATCCAGAAAATCGATTATTTCGGAACGATTTGATTGTATTAGCGGCCGGATAATTTTTCCCTCCCTTACCGGAGGAATACCCGAAATGCCCAGTGGACCGCTTCCTCTAAAAAGATTCATTAATACAAGTTCTGCATTATCATCAAAATGATGGCCGAGTGCGATTTTATTAAACCGGTTTTTTTCCGCCTCTGTGTTTAAAAAGGTATATCGAACACGCCTGGCCGCTTCCTCCAGGGAAAGCTTGTTTTCAAGCTGATAGTTACGGACATTCGCTTTATGAATATAAAAAGGTATGTCAAATCTGCCGGCGAGAGACGCAACAAATTCAGCATCCTTGTCTGAATCGTTCTGTCGCAGACAATGATTTAAGTGTGCGACTCCAAGCCTGAGGGAAAAGCGGGGTACGAATGTGAGAAGCGAGTGAAAAAGGGCTACTGAATCAGGCCCGCCGGATACACCGACAAGAACCGAATCTCCCGGTTTAAGCATTCCATAGGTTGTAACGGTCTGTTCAACAATACGCAATAATTTATTATTGTAGCCTTTGTGCGATGCTGGCATGAATAAGCTCAGAAACTTTTTTATCCCATACTCCTGCGATGCCGGATCGGACGGAAACCTCGGTAGGTTCGGGTGCTCTCATTACAGTTTTTATTGTAACCGGTGTTCCGTCGGTTTGTCTGGCTTTCATTTGTTTCCCTTTGAAGCAGTTAAAAAAGATTATGATACGAATCAATGAATGTCAATAAAAAACACAGAATATAGATCGGACAATTTAAATTGTAGTCTATATTGTGGTGGAAGAACCGATTTCTTTTTTAACTTGAATTTTTGTTTAATCCATTATATTTATAGCTGTGGTTGTGCTAGGCGGGGAGCTAGCGGTGCCCTTTTCCCGAAATCCGCTTCATGCGGGGCTGAATTCCCTCTAAAGGGTTTTAATCTGGGAACCTATGAGCCAATCTGATCGGCCGCCGCGCAACAGACGGTTACGAACCTCGTCAGGTCCGGAAGGAAGCAGCGATAAGTAATGCAGTCTGTGTCGTGGATCGATCCCGATCAAGCCCTTGGCTTATTACATTTCAGAAAAAATTCGACAGGGGGTGCACAACCCGTTCTACTCTCGACCGCTATACTTCAAATCCATAAAAATCAATCGGTAAATCCGGAACTTAAAATCTAAAATCCCTTTTTCTTGCTTGACAATATCATAGACAGTCTTATTTTTTTAATGTTTTTGTATAAGCCCGTATTTTATGAAAAATCGGGTTACTCTATATTCAAAAAAAATCAGGAGAAAACAACGGCTGATGGCAAAAAAAAGTAAAATCAAAATTCATACGAATGTTGATGAAACCGCCAGTGAAGATAAGTTCAGTGAAGATGAGATCAGTGAAGATGAGATCAGTGAAGATAAAAAAGGTGAGAAAAGCGATTCAAACAAAAAAGACGGCACTGAGACCATGGATTCCCTCAAAGAGATGGAGGAAAAGCTAGAATCTTTCAAAAATGAGGCTTCAGAGACTCATGATCGGCTGTTAAGGTTGGCGGCGGAGTTTGAAAATTACAAAAAGCGTTCCGCACGTGAAATGAACGATTTTAGAAAGTTTGCCAATGAAAGTTTTGTGAAATCAATGCTCCCTGTGGTTGACAACCTGGACCGTGCCATCGAATCTTCAAGTAATGATAAACATTCGAACAGTTCGGTGGTGGAAGGCGTCAATATGACCCTCAGGGAAATACTAAAAGTTTTTGAACAGTATGGTATAAAACCGTTTGAGTCTTTGGGAAAGACCTTTGATCCCAGTTTGCATCAGGCGGTGATGCAGGAAGATGATGAGGCGTATCCTGAGAACACGGTTTCAAAAGAGCTACAAAAAGGATATCTGATTCACGACAGACTCTTAAGACCCGCCATGGTTGTGGTATCCAAAAAAAAAGCAGCATCTGAAAATCAAGAAAACTCGACTCAGAAAAAAAAAGAATGAACAAGGCACATAGATTATTTTAAATTAGGAGGATAGCAAATGGGTAAAGTCATTGGAATCGATTTGGGCACTACAAATTCCTGTGTAGCGGTCATGGAAGGGAGCGAGGCAAAAGTCATCACAAATCCCGAAGGAGGGCGTACGACACCTTCCATCGTTGCCGTTTCAGACAACGGGGAAAGGTTGGTTGGCCAAATTGCAAAACGGCAGGCCATTACCAATCCTGAGAATACGGTTTTTGCAGTAAAAAGGCTTATCGGTCGTAAGTATTCATCCAAAGAGGTACAGAACGATATTAAAATACTTCCCTATAAGATTGAACAGGCAGAGAATGGCGATGTCAGAATAAATATTCGGGGTAAGTTAAATAGTCCGGCGGAGATATCATCTTTTATTTTGGCAACCATCAAACACACGGCCGAAGAATATCTCGGAGAAAAAGTTACCGACGCGGTGGTAACCGTACCTGCCTATTTTGATGACAATCAGCGACAGGCAACCAAAGATGCCGGAAGAATTGCCGGTCTTAATGTGTTGCGGATCATTAATGAACCCACCGCTGCATCACTTGCATATGGCCTTGACAAGAAAAAGGAAGAAAAAATTGTTGTCTTTGACTTGGGGGGCGGTACATTTGATGTCTCCATACTCGAAATCGGCGAAGGGGTTTTCGAAGTTAAAGCTACGAACGGTGACACCCATCTCGGCGGCGAAGATTTTGATCTTCGGCTTATCGATTACCTGGCAAATGAGTTCAAAAAAGACCAGGGGATTGATATACGAAACGATAAGATGGCGTTACAGAGACTGAAAGAAGCTGCTGAAAAAGCAAAAATGGAACTGTCCACTTCCATGGAAACGGATGTTAATCTTCCATTTATTACTGCTGATGCTGCCGGTCCAAAGCACCTTAACATAAAAATAACCCGAGCCAAACTTGAAGGACTTATCAGTGACCTGCTGGACAAACTTGAAAACCCCTGTCGAATTGCGCTTAAGGATTCAGGGCTGTCCACCAAAGATATTAATGAAGTGATTCTTGTTGGCGGTATGACGCGAATGCCTGCGGTTCAGGAGCGCGTCAAGAAAATTTTTGGCAAAGAGCCCCACAAGGGGGTAAACCCGGATGAAGTTGTTGCTATCGGTGCGGCCATTCAGGGCGGTGTATTGAAGGGGGACGTTAAGGATGTTCTCCTTCTCGATGTGACTCCCCTTTCCCTGGGTATAGAGACTCTGGGCAGTGTAATGACACGGCTGATCGAAAAGAACACGACCATTCCCACTAAAAAGAGCCAGATTTTTTCAACCGCTGCGGACAACCAGCCTGCTGTATCTATTCATGTACTGCAGGGAGAGCGGGAAATGGCCGCCGGCAATAAGACTTTGGGACGCTTCGAACTTGTGGGGATCCCCCCCGCGCCAAGAGGCGTGCCACAAATCGAGGTGGCATTTGACATCGATGCCAATGGAATTGTGAACGTTTCTGCAAAAGATATGGCAACAGGCAAGGAGCAATCCATACAAATAACAGCTTCCAGCGGCTTGTCCAAGGAAGAAATCGACAGATTGATAAAAGATGCCGAACTTCATGCTGAAGAGGATAAAAAGAAAAGGGAGCTGGTTGATGTTCGAAACTCAGCCGATGCCTTGATCTATTCAACGGAAAAATCGATAAAAGATCTTGGCGACAAGATAGATGCTGAAACAAAGGGCAGGGTTGAAGCTGCCATTGAACCCCTTAAGAAAGCTATGCAAGGGGATGATGTTTCAGAGATCAAACGCCTGAGCGAAGAATTGACGCAGGCTTCCCATAAATTGGCCGAGGCCATGTATCAGAAGGCTTCCCAGGCGGATCAGCAGCAGGCCGGAAGTGATGCAGCAGGAGCAGGAGGACCGGAGCAGCCGGGACCTTCAGGGTCTGATGAGGATGTTGTGGATGCTGATTTCGAAGAGGTAAAGGACGACGACAAAAAATAACCGCTACTGGCATTTTGAAATAAAAATCCCGCGGGCACTTTTGTGCCGCGGGATTTTTATTTTATAGAAATTTGCAATAATTTTATATAATTTATTCCATAATTTTATATATTTTGTTACAAAGACTTTAATTTCCGTAATCGTTGAATTTTGAACCTCTGGACCCGTGAACGGTTACCAAAATAGTAATAAGGAGGCTAAGATGCAAGTCGGCGTTTTAAAAGAGATAAAAACCAAAGAAAACCGAGTTGCCTTGACACCATCAGGGGTTGAACAAATGCGGTTACATGGGCACGAAATTCTGGTTGAAACCCATGCGGGTGATGGTTCAGCTTTTTCTGATGGAGAATATATAAAGGCCGGTGCGGTAATTTGCAACACTTCCAAAAAAATTTACCAGAAATGCCAAATGATAATCAAGGTAAAAGAGCCACTTCCTGTTGAATATCCAATGATACGAAACGAACAGATTCTGTTTACATTTTTCCATTTTGCGGCATCACTGGAACTTACCCGGGCGATTATGGATTCGGGATCTATAGCGGTGGCTTACGAAACAGTGGAGCGGGAGAACGGTTCTTTACCGCTTCTTATGCCCATGAGTGAAGTTGCCGGCAAAATGGCTATTCAGGAGGGAGCCAAATACCTTGAGAAGACTTTTGGCGGTAAGGGCATTCTTCTTGGTGGTGTGACGGGGGTAGATTCCGGCACTGTCTTGATTATCGGCGCCGGTACCGTTGGAACCAATGCGGCCAAAATAGCTTGTGGCCTCGGCGCAAAGGTCTATCTTCTCGATAACAATCTCGAACGTCTTCGGTATCTCAGCGATGTAATGCCCAAGAATTGCTTTCCGATCATGTCCAGTCCGGCGACGATTCGAAGAATTTTGAAAGAGGCCGATCTTATTGTGGGTGCGGTTCTTATACCCGGTGCAGTAGCGCCCAAATTGCTCACACGCGACATGTTACCGTTAATGAAAAAAGGTTCGGTGATTGTAGATGTGGCAATTGACCAGGGAGGATGTGTGGAAACGGCAAAACCCACTACGCATGACCAACCCATATTTGAGGTCGATGGGATCATACATTACTGTGTGACGAATATGCCGGGAGCTGTTTCATATACATCAACAAAAGCACTGACAAATGCAACACTCCCTTATGCACTGGAACTTGCTGACAAAGGGTATGAAAAAGCGGCAAGGGAAAATCAGGACATAGCGAAAGGTATTAATATCATAAAAGGAAAAATAACACATAACGGTGTGGCCGAAGCTTTTGGACTGAAATATGAACCTCTGAATTCATTATTGTAGTTTTCAATTAAACCTGTCGATAGGGGTATTTCAGCAAATCACAAACATAAGTTTGGTATATTTTCTGAGCCAAGAAAACAGGGTAACCTTTATATTTCAAGTGGCAGATTATCAGTTCACCGCAACCCCAATATCGTTTACTTCTTCCAGAAGAGATCTTCCAGATCATTTATATCTTCATCCATAAATTGATCAATCTCATTGTCACAAACAAATTCAGAATCGTTTACATTCTCAAAGTCAAAGAATTCTGAATCAGGATCCAAAGCCAGTTTAGAAAGATAAATTCTGTCTGAATTCCGCATGGGTGTTCCTCCTTAATCTTCGAACTTTGACCGATTAAATTTTCGTTTCCGGTTATGTGTCATATCTTGTAAATCTGCTCCCCTTATCTTGTTTTTTCTGCAATCCGGACATCGCCTGGGTTCATCAAAGTTCATTTTTTTATAACGTAATTGGTCATTGACTGTAAATTCAAACTCTCTTTCACATTGAATGCAGATAATTGTTTTATTTTCCATTGTCATCTCATTATCGTTTTTACTGTCGGACATCTTTAAAACCCAATGGGCAAAATCCTATTGAAATAATTATGAATATCTTAACAATCATTTTCGCTCGGAATTTAATTCTGTTGTCCTGACCCACCCTTTAATGAATCATGAGTAAAGAGATTAAATGCAACCGGCGTGCCAATTAAATAATCTGTTGAATTATTGTTAGATATTTATTTGAAGGAATGAAATAAAGGAAAGTGTTAGTCAAGTGAAAAGAGAAAAACACCATTTCAATTTGTTAAAAAACTGTTGAGGGAGAACCTCCTGATCTTGCGGGAAGCGCATCATAACATGTTACCTCAATAGATTATACCCTCTCCATACCATGCGGCTATCCAAAACAGGAATTCCAAATTCCGTTTTTTGCAAACTTAGGAACTGTCTATTCCGAATAACAAATCCATTATGTTTGAAGGTGGTTAATTGTATTTGGTGTATTATCAAACAAAGAAAACTTTTAACCCTTAACCGGAAGCACTTAATCTTATTCATTATCCGCGAGTTAAATTTTATAAAAACATAATATGATGAAATGGCAAGTATTTTGCAGTCAATTCAAATACTGCTTGAGATATCCGACTTAACCCATTTTTATTAAAATACGTATCGGAGAACGGCGGATGAAAAAGCAAGACTTGGATTATTTTAAGAGGCTTCTGAATGATCAACTGAAGGCCTTGATCGATCATGCGGATCATACGGTTCAGGGTTTGCTGGATGTAACCGATAATATGCCGGACCCATTAGACCGTGCATCTTTTGAATCGGATCGTAGTACGTTGCTGCGGATAAGGGATCGGGAAAGTTATCTGATCCGAAAAATTAAAAAGGCCTTAGACCGTTTGGAAGACGGGACTTTCGGAATCTGTGAGTTTTGTGGTAAAGAAATTAGTATTGAACGGCTTAAAGTTCGACCGGTGACGCTGCATTGCATCAAATGTAAAACCGAAATGGAGAGAATGGAAAAGGTTTCCGGGTACTAAAATGTAAAAAAAACTTTACCTGCATCTTTTTGCTTAAGGACAGAAAGTGGCATCCCCCATGGCGTTAAACATCAATAAGAAGAGAAAACAAAAAAGGTATAACTGTCAGTACAAAAGCCTAAAAACCCTTCGAAAAAATAAAACAAAAACAGGAAGAACCTGTCGAATCTGTGGGAAAGACCCCTACCCAAACTATTTTTTTTGCCCTTCTTGCCACCACAAGGTAACAACACTTGAGGATTTGTAGATAAGATGCAGGTAAAGGTAATGACAGAGATCTTTGGGACAGGCTATCATTATTCTACCTTGTTTTTTCTTCCATCATATCAGACTTTATTCCATCTTACGTTATCACAAAATATTCTTTAGGTTTTATTTTAATCCATGCGATAAATGAATTGCCATTTTTATTATTTTTCTATACATGGAGGCAAACTTTACGATTGTATCGTACGTGACAAAAGCGATTTGGCTTAAGGTGAGCTCATGCGATCGATACTGATTATTTCAGACAAACAGGATGTGGTTGAACCGATTCAGTCGGCATTTACAAAAGAGCATCGCTTCGGGACGGTTTCCAGCAAAGACAAGGCGCTCGAGGCGTTACGGCGAGAAAGATATGATCTTATCTTTATTGATCTTCATGTTCTTTTAGAATCCATACAGACGCAAGACTGGACTGAGGCCTTGGCACCATTTAAAGAACATTATCCAACCATTGAAATTGTTATCATGGCATCACAGGATATGATTCGGCAGGTGGTGACATTGGTAAAAGCCGGGGCCAGTGATTATCTTACCTATCCCATAGTTTCCGATGAAGTGCGGCTTGTAACCGAATCCATCAACCAGACCATTCTCCAGCGATCGGAAATCGATTATTTTCGTGATCAGTTCTGGCGGGCGGATTCTTTGACTGTGGTGAAAACGGAAAATCCTGCCATGCAACTGGTTTTCAATAAGATTCGTTCCGTTGCACCGACCAAGTCGACGGTAATGCTGATAGGAGAAACCGGAACAGGCAAAGGCATTTTAGCCAATCTCATCCATCAGCACAGCAGTAGAGCAGGTGCGCAGTTTATTAGTGTTCACTGCGGAGCCATTCCTGACACACTTTTGGAGAGCGAATTGTTCGGGCATGAGAAAGGTGCTTTCACCGGAGCAATTCGTCGAAAACTGGGTAAATTCGAAATTGCCAAAGGAGGTACTATTTTTTTGGACGAAGTCGGTACGATCACCCCTTTGGCTCAGATTAAGCTGTTGCAGGTTCTCCAGGATGGAACATTCAACCGTGTCGGCGGCGATGAAGCCCTATCAACCGATGCAAGAATTATAACGGCAACCAACTCGGATCTTATGAAAATGAGCGATGAGGGTCAGTTCAGAAGAGATCTCTATTATCGCTTGAACGTGTTCCCCATCGAAATTCCTCCGTTGAGACAAAGGATTGAAGATCTTGTTCTGTTTGTCGACGTGATTTTAAAAAAGCTGAACCGGTCCTATCAAAAAAACATCCATAAGGTTCATCCTTCGGTATTTGAAGCATTAAAAGCATATTCCTGGCCGGGTAATATCAGAGAGCTGGAAAATCTTATCGAACGAGCTTATATTCTGGAAAGCTCTTCAGTATTGACTCCGGAGAGTTTTCCGGGCGAACTGTTTGGAGATGAAATCCCGGCGGCAGTTTTTTCCAGGGATTTCCTCCTGACGTTAACAAAAGCGAGGCAGAAGGCTGTCGAAGATTTTGAAAGGCAGTATTTAAAGGACTTGATTGCCCGGAACAAGGGTAAAATCAAGAAATCCGCCGAGGACGCCGGCATCACCACCAGACAACTTCACAAACTCATGTCCAAATATGGTATTCGAAAAGAAGAGTACAAGGTTTAGGCATTTTTTCGCTATAAAATAATAAATTAATTTATTCTCTTATAATTTTGGCACGTTCTTTGCTATTCTGTTATTAATAACTGAGCATTGAATGATAGAATGAACGTTCAAATTGAGAAACGTTTATGTCAAAAAAAAAGCACAGCATATCAAAAAAAACCATCAGTGATATAGAGGGTATTATTGTTCCTGTTCGATGGGATGAAGATGGTAATCCTGTTGCTGTTGCCTTGGCAACTTCTCAGGAAGAGGAATTCTTGATAAATATGAAGAGTGCTAAGGCAAGAGATCTCCTTAAGCTGCTTCAAAAAAAAGTGAGAATTGCCGGTTCGATTACTGAATTAGACAACGATCAGAAAATGATAACGATTCGAAGATACCTGCAGATCGCTTACGACCAGTTTGTACCTCACACCCCTGAAGCAAAAATCTGTTTATAATGCCGTTATATGCACCCTTACATTTGAAATTGAGCGATATTTTACTCAACCTGCATTGATTTATTACGGATTTCTTTGCAAAAAATTGCTCAATTTAGTACACATAAAAATATGGAACTGCCGATTCATCCATAAATCTACTATAAAATCAAGAGGCTATAGATAGTATCCCGCTATTTTATCCGGTCATGGATCTAAATCTCGACGAAATCAGAACTTTTCGTTCTTCTATATGCATACGGTCATTCCGAACTGGTAAACTAAAACAGACTTCCCCGGGGTCTGTCCGGCCATTCCAGCATTTTTTGTCGTACAGCGGTTTCAAACTTAAATCCCAGCATCTTATAAATAAGCTTGGCAACGGCAAAAGCTGAATTTCGATCGTGTGGGTCACCGGAGAGTTCTACAACGTCGAAACCTGCAACATTTTTTTTCATAAAGATTTTTTGCAATAAGTGTAACGCTTCATCCCACAAAAAACCGCCTGGCTCAGGGGTTCCGGTACTTCGGATGACGCTCCAGTCGAAAACATCGACATCCACAGTTACATATACCGGGTCCGGCAGGCGGGAAATTTCGGCGTCGACATCAAAATTACCCCTGCGATAATCCGCCATGGTACACACTGATAAATTCTCCCGTTCGATTCGTTGAGCTTCATCCCATGACATGCTCCGGATTCCGATTTGCAACGTATGGGGTGTAAATTCCCGTATCCGAGACATTACACATGCATGGCTGAATGGGTTGCCTCTATATTTGTCTCTCAAATCTGCATGGGCGTCGAGTTGAATGACGGAAAGCAGGGGGTGTTTTTCCTGTAAAGCTTGAAAATACCCCATACTGATAGAATGGTCTCCCCCCAGCAACACCACGAATTTGTCTTCCTTGATCACAGCTTTTGAACACCGGTATATGGCTTCATGCAATCCTTGGAAATCAGAAGGAGATTTCAGTGGCATTAAGGTTGCGATGCCCATTCGGAAGGGCTCGGCCTTGAGCATCTCATCATATAGTTCTAAATGTTGCGAAGCGTTAATGACGGCATCCGGCCCCTGGGCGGTGCCTGCGCCATAGGTTACCCCTCCTTCGTAAGGAACCGGCAGAATCGCCACTGCCGCAGTTTTAAACTCGGTAAACTCGGCGTTCAGATCGAGAAATTGTTTAGAGTTCAATTTCATTGAGCTTTTTCCAATTTTTTTATGAATGCCGGTATTTGGGATATCATATTCCGGGAGGGTCGCGTTTTGCAGTTATCCAGAGCATAAACTGCCAGAAGCGGAAAAATTACACTGTATTCACCCCAGATCTGTACCAATTTTTCATCATTTGCTTCGCGGTATTTACCCCACGTTACAGATTCGCTGAACGTGCATCCGGACAAGCTTCCCTCTTTTTCAATGGCGGTGCCAATTTGTAGCCCCCGACCTGCTCCTTCAAATTTAATTTCTAAGATTTGATCGATCGTGGGTCCGGTTTGCTGAATAAAATTCTTAGGTCCACCGCCGCCAAGTTCGATAAAGCCGGTTTGTCTGGATGAAAACGCAATGGCGGCTGAATCAAATATGTCTTTTTGCGCAGACAGATGGATAGGAAATCCTTTCCTGTCCGTTCGGACTAAATTCATCGCAATGGAATGATTGGCCAATGAATCCCAGAAAATCGGGACTCCCATTTCGGCTGCCTTGACCACAAAACTTCGCTGTGGGTATGTACAGTTTTCAAGCACCCAGTTTCCTAAAGCATAATTAAATTCCCAACTCGAAAGGCCCTTTCCTGAAAGATATTCTTTATAACAGTCCTTGACGAATGCACGAATGATCTCATCCTGCGCTTTAAGAGTTTCTTTATCGCGAATACCGATATCATAAATTCGGGTGTCGCCGTGGCGTCTGAGGACATTATCATCGCAGTTGGGAGAAATCGCTTTGACGGGCAGGTCGAAGGCAAAATGCAAATCATGATACACCTGAGCTCCGGTTGAGCAAATTACATCGATAAATCCGGCTTCCAGCAACGAGATCACCATTCCCCCCATGCCGCCGGCGATACCTGCTCCGGCAATACCGAGCCAGATTACATCGCCGTGATCGATCATTCTTCTAAAGAGCCTGGCACCCCTGTAAACGTTTCTGGCTTCAAAGGATGTCCGCCCGAGACTATTGATAATGTCGGTAATCGTCATGCCCCTGGAAAGAGACGGCGGAATAATATCCGGAGAGTTTTTGAACATGGAATGTGAACGTGGCATAGATTTCTTCTTTTAATTAAATAAGTTTTTATCTCGGGATAATCGCAGACGGTTTCTTGAAAGCGGATCAGTCCAACAACATGACGGCACAAGAGATTACCGTTGTCCAAAGTCCGGATTTGTGCCCTCTTGCCGATTGGGCAATACTGCGAGAAACAAACAGCCTCTTGCCAATTTTGTAAACCTGTTTGCGTTCATCCCATGCCACATCCGGATCCAGTTCAATTCCCAAAGTTGAGGCAAGCATGGTTGCAGCGAGATCTTCAGCAAAATCGGCCGATTTCTTCAGGGTTTCGCCAAAGGCATGGTGTTCACTGATATACCCGTACTGTTTATTATCCTTGGGTTGGGCCAATCCAATAGCCGCGGAAATCAATCGATTGGGTTCATTGGTGCTTTCCCTGGCAATTACGACAAATGTAATTTGGCCGGCTTGCAATTCTTTAATCCCCTCATCTCTTGTAATGAAGTTACAATCCGGCGGAAAGATACTGGAGACATAAACAAGATTGCACTTTTCGATGCCGGCGTTCCTTAAAGCCAGCTCAAAACTTTGCAGCTTGTTGCGATGATAGCCGACACCTTTGGTAAAAAACATACGTTTTGGAATTAATTTGTTCAATTTGAGAACCCCTTATAAAAAAATAGTTATCAACAGCGTATTGTTGATGATCTGTAAAAATTTCACGGCATCCGTTTTTGAGTGTGCCTCCGTATTGCAGAACTGTTTGCAAAAAACTTTTGGACAATATAATCTGGAGCAATTCCCAATTGAATATATCAAGCTTGAATTTCGGACATAAACTCTACAAAATTTTTTATTTTATGTCTACAATTTCTTGATAAACAGATACAGTCCATTTCCCAAACGGGATTGTCCATGGTTGCAATTTCTTAAAACGAATCTCTTCATAGTACGCTATCAACTCCATAATTCAGATGATTAGGAATAACTGTCAAAAAAAGAAGGGGGATCC
The DNA here is from genome assembly GCA_964410925.1 of uncultured Desulfobacteraceae bacterium. Classification (GTDB taxonomy): domain Bacteria; phylum Desulfobacterota; class Desulfobacteria; order Desulfobacterales; family UBA11574; genus S5133MH16. Next base: position 50,086 of record CAYPIW010000124.1, on the reverse strand, counting down.
CCCCCTGTTTTTTTTAAAAAAAAGATACAAAGTTTCTTGTAACAATGCAATGGTTATGCCAACTATATATCTGTCTGAAATCAAGAGATGATTGGATTTAAACCCAATTGGCATAAGAACTACAGGTTCCGAACCTTTTCACATAAGTTTTTTTTATGTTTTATTTTTCTTGACAGGTTTTTTGAAATTTTATAGAAAAATTACAAAGGTGCCTATTATGGCTTAACAGGGAATTCCGTGAGAATCGGGAGCGGTCCCGCCGCTGTGACCGGCGACAAAATCTGCAATATGCCACTGTCTGGTTTTAACCGTATGGGAAGGCGCAGAGATTAGGATGAACCGGGAGTCAGAAGACCTGCCTTAGGAATAACTGTGTCTCTGCGGTGTTACAGAGCGTTATGGTTACATAAAAAAGGGGTCAAGTAAGCTGGGTGCAGCCCTACAATCTTTATAAGGATTGTAGGGCTTTTTTATTTGGGCGTGCTTGCGTATCCCGGGCGGGACTTAACATGTTATGAAAGGAGGTGAAAATATGAAATCAGGACTAATTATTTATGTTGTAGGCAAAGAACCGCCCAATTGGGATGCGGATTCCGGGGGAAAAACAATACAACAAAAAATTCATGCAGATCTTATCGAGATCATTACAACTCAAACCGGTCATTTTGACGTGCTCGATGCATGGTGTTCCTTAATGATCAGGGGGATGAAACAAATTACCTGTATGATCGGAGAGTTTACACCAAACGGTACGTTGGCGCTTACCGGCCGTGAGCTGCGCCTGTGCGGATAGAGGAAGGGGACGCTCGGGGATAATCATGATGTTTGAACCTTGCCCTGGCGTCCCGTTTCCAAGCATAATAGGGTTATTGCTGTAAGCTTTGCTTCGAACTCTATGGGGTCCAATAAAGTTCAGGTCTTCTGTTCGGAATAAAGTATCTCATCCTGTGCTTTCGAACCCGGTCCAAGTCTTGGGCCTTCAGGTTTGCTAATAACATACCTTCCTTTCCGCTTATATCCTTGTGAATAACTTCGCCGGATGGTCCGATGATTAAGGCGATACCCGGAAATCTGAGCCCTTTTTCATTTTCACCTGTCTGATTGCACGCGACAATAAACAGGCTGTTATCAAATGCCCTTGCAGGCAAATGACGCATCCATGATCGGTATTTTTCTCCGGGAGTTCCTCTCGGAGATGCATGAGGGATAAAGATAAGATCAGCCCCTTTTAAGGCCATCCGGGTGGAAAGCTCGGGGAAGTGGGCATCGTAACAAAGCTGGATGCCAAAATTCACCCCCTCTGCATGGAACAGAGGGATTTTGTTCCCGGGTGTTAAAACGGTACGTTCCGGAGGAGAAATGTGTAGCTTTCTGTAGACGCCTACAAATCCGTCAGGTTTTATCACCAGATGACTCGCAAACAACCGGTCCTCTTCGTCCCTTTCAACCATGCCTGCCAGGATGACAACCTTTTCACATTGAGCCAAATTCAAAAGATACCGACTTGTCGGTCCGGGAATCGGTTCTGCAGCCAGATTTATATCCTGATGATTACTATATCCCGAGATATTCATCTCAGGGAAACAAACGATAGCGGCGCCTTGATTTTTCGAGGACTTAATCCACTTGACCATGCCCTTGAGATTGTTATTGATTTTGTTTGCCGGTGAGTTAGAGACAACGAGTGCAATGCGAACATCTTTCATATCTTTAGATTTTCGAGCCAGTTTCATGTTAAGGTTGCGTTAATATGCTGACTTTCGTTTGTAGATGTGTGGTTTTTCGTCGTTAAAGTTGACGGTTTCGTAAAAAGTCCAACTTCTGCGTTGTGCTGCATTTCGCAATCATTCAACGTACGATAAGTACGCCTCATGATTACAAAATTTGCACGCCTTGAATTTGAACTTTTTACAAAACCGTCTAAATCGGACTTTTTATGAATTCATCAAAGTTGGTATCCTGAAAAGTTAAAGGTTAAACTGCGCCTTTATCTTAAAAACCTTTGTGGCCGGCAGGTTGATAATTTCCTTAATCCCTGTCTGTCGGGAGATATTTTCAAGGTTTTCCTCTATATTCTTCATAGAGGGCGCAATAAAGGTAAACCAGACATTATACTTATTATCCCGCTGATAATTATGAGTGACTCCCGGATAGCGGTTTACCGCTATGGCAAAGCTTTGGATTTTGTCTTCCGGAACCCTTGCCGCACATAAGGTGCTCACAAATCCTAGTTTTTCAGGAACAAAATTCCCTCCTATTCGTCGTATAATGCCCTTTTTTTTTAGCCGATCCAGTCGTTTTATAACGTCATTTTCTGAAAAACCAAGACGTTGGGCGATTGCAAGATAAGGGCGGGGGGTTATGGGAAAATCGGATTGAATCAGGTTAAGGATTGCCCTGTCCATATCATCTATCAGCGGCATGGGTACTCCTGAATCTTTGAAGTAGTATCTATCAATTCTGTTCGGGTTCCTGATTGACCGCTACAGATCCTTCATCCTCTCCACAAAACAAAAAAGTCCTGCATTAATTGCAGGACTTTTTTGTTACAAACTGATAAAATCAATTATAGTGTTTGTGATTAGACGCATCCGGTCGGTTTCGGAAGACCGGCCATCTTACAGGCTCCCTTTCCGGGTCCTGACGGAAACAGCTCATAAATATGTTTCAGTTTGAAACCGGTAACTTTTGATAAAATACGGACCATAGGGGCGATTCCGTTCTTCTCATAGTATTCCTGAAGCACTTTAACAACTCTTTCGTGCTCTTCGGTCAATTCTTCGATTCCTTCTTGAGTTTTTACCCATTGCACCCACTCTGGACAAAAATTATTATAGTCATCGATAAAGCCATCTTCATCTACGGTGAAATTCTTTCCCATAAACTCAACTGTTGCCATTTAACAAACCTCCTTTATATTTTAATTATTCTTATTACCCTGCCGCCTTCTTTTATTTATAATCTAAAAATCTCTATATGATTAATTTATCAATGTCAATATGAAAAATATAAAATTTTTTTGAAAATAATTTGATCCTGAATATACTCTAATGTATCCTGAATGTTATGGATATAAAAATTATAATTCATTAACGGCCGTCAGACAGTCGCCGGAGGGGAGTAACCCCCCGAAAGCATCTGGTAAATTGAATCATGTGTGCTGAAAATGTGAAACCGAAAATCATAATTATCTGCGGACCAACGGCTTTGGGCAAAACTTCTGTGGCAATTCATATTGCCGGGATTTTTAACGGCCAGATTGTTGGTGCCGATTCAATGCAAATTTACAGACATATGGATATCGGTACTGCAAAACCCACGCCGGATGAACAGTCGCGCGTAGCTCATCATATGATCGATTTAATCGACCCGGATGAGCATTTTGATGCCAGACAGTTCGCCGAAATGGCCCATGACAAAATCATGAGACTCTATGCCGGTGGCGTTACCCCCTTTGTTGTCGGCGGTACGGGACTTTATATAAAAGCACTTGTGCACGGCCTGTTTAAGGCCGGCCAGTCAGATATTCATGTGCGTGAGCGTTTGCAAGAACAAGCCCGGATTTACGGGGCCGGCTATCTTTACCAACGGTTGAGCAGGCATGATCCTGATACGGCAGAAAGAATACATCCCAATGACACTTACAGGATTATACGGGCTCTTGAAGTACATGAGTTGACAGGAAAGACCATTACTGCATTTCAACAGGATCACGGGTTTAAAGATAATCGGTTCAGGGTGTTAAAAATAGGCATGCACATAGACCGGGAGGTGCTTTATGACCGTATTAACCACAGGGTGGATGCAATGATCGACTCCGGGTTTCTTAACGAGGTAAAGGGACTTTTGAAAATGGGGTACTCGGACGACCTTAAATCCATGCAGTCCATCGGTTATCGTCACCTGATCGGTTTTATTAAAGGACGATATCCATGGGATGAGACCATCAGGACATTGAAACGGGATACAAGAAGATATGCAAAACGTCAGCTGACCTGGTTCAAGGCTGACCCTGAGATTATATGGAGAGAGCCCGGACAGCTAAGCGAAATCCAAATGCTTATAAAAAGTTTCTTGCAAAACGACCAAAGATATACCAATAAACAGATGGTATAAGTTTTTCCTTTTTTGGACACATTATTTCATTGTTTCATTATTCCCTCCAGGGCGTAGGCCCTGTGGGCCGAAGGCCAATTGGGGCAAAGCCCCTAAATTATATGATAATAGTGTAATCTGTGTACATTTGTAAAATCTGTGTCCTATTTATCTTGATTGCCATGAAAATAGCGATTGCGCAAATTAATCCCATTATCGGTGACTTTAATTATAATTTTGAAAAAATTAAATGTGTTGCTTATAAGGCCATTGAACTTAACTGTGATCTGGTTGTTTTTTCGGAGCTCGTAATTCCGGGATATCCGCCACGTGATCTTCTTGAAAAGAATGATTTTATCCATGCGAATCTTGCGTGTTTAAACAGGCTCGTGTCGTCAATACGAGGTATCGGTGTGATATGCGGATTTGTGGATAAAAATTCTGACAATAGAGGAAAACCCCTTTTTAATTCTGCGGTTCATTTTGAAGACGGCAATATATTGTATAAAGTTCATAAAAGACTCCTGCCCACGTACGATATATTCGATGAGAGCCGGTATTTTGAGCCCGGCCGGGAAAGTGGATTGTACCCTTACAAGGGACACAGCATAGGACTTACCATTTGTGAAGATGCATGGAACGATGAGGATGTCTTCAAAAGAAGACTATATGCCACCGATCCTGTGGCCCTGGTTGTAAAAGCCGGAGCCGATCTGGTTATCAATGTATCCGCATCTCCGTTTTATGTGGGAACCAGAGAATTCAGATGGAATATGTTCAGTTCCATGGCCAGAAAATACGGCGTTCCTTTAATATTTGCCAACCAGGTTGGCGGAAATGACAGTGTTCTTTTTGATGGAATAAGCACTGTTTTTGACAAAAACGGAAATGTTGTGGCCAGAGCATGTGATTTTGATGAAGATCTTCTCGTTTTTGATTCACAGGCACCTGAGTCATTCAAAAGCGACCTTCATCCGATTTCAAATTCGGATACGGAATCTATCTTGAAAGCCCTTGTCATGGGAACCCGGGACTATGTCACAAAGTGCGGTTTTTCAAAGGTTGTCGTTGGGTTAAGCGGAGGAATAGATTCGGCGCTGACAGTATGTATTGCGGTTAAAGCCTTGGGGCGGGAAAATGTTTCGGTTGTATTTATGCCGTCTCAGTATACCTCGAAAGAAAATTATGAAGATACTGAGGAACTTGCCGAAAATCTGGGCATAGTGCTTACCCGGGTCCCCATAGACGGCATCTTTAAAGAATTTTTAAGATTCCTCTCACCGTCTTTCAAAGACGATGAACCCGGCATTACGGAACAGAATATCCAGGCCAGAATCAGGGGTACAATACTTATGGGCCTGTCCAACAAACATGGCTCTCTTGTCCTGTCTACGGGTAATAAGTCCGAACTGGCTGTGGGCTACTGTACGCTTTACGGCGATATGAACGGAGGACTGGCAGTAATTTCAGATGTTCCAAAAACCACCGTTTATGATCTGGCTCGCTTTATAAATCGGGAAAAAGAATATATCCCGCCACGCATTATTACCAAAGCACCCTCCGCTGAGCTCAAACCCGATCAAAGCGATCAGGACGACCTGCCCCCTTATGAACTCCTTGATTCTATCTTAAAAGCATATATTGAAGACTTCAAAGGAGCGGATGAGCTGGTTCAAATGGGGTTTGATAAAGATATGGTAGAGGAGATTATCTTTAAAGTCGATAGAAACGAATACAAGCGAAATCAGGCGGCTCCGGGCCTCAAGGTAACGTCAAAGGCGTTCGGTTATGGCAGAAACTATCCCATTGTACAAGGATATACAAAAAAAGTTGGATCGTTATCACAATAGATTTACAAGAAATACTTTCCCTGCCACGAATCCCTTTTTTCCAGAGTTTTTTTTATCAGGGCCATATTCTCTGTTTTTTTAAGGGCCCATATGGGGGCAACCAGTTCTTCAGGGTGTGGATCTCCGGTGAGTCGCTGAATAACCATATTTTTCGGAATATGTTCCAGAAAATCACAGACAAGATCCGCATATTCCTGCTGCTCAAGGCATGTATATTTGCCCGCAGCGTGGAGCTTATCAAGCACTGTGCCCCTGACAACATAAAGAAGGTGAATTTTTATGCCGTCTAATTCCATGTCTGAAACAGCCCGGGCTGTTTCAAGCACATGGGCTTTTGTTTCATTGGGAAGCCCGACAATAACATGGGCACATATTTTGATCCCTCTGTTTTTCGTTGTGAGAACTGCTTCTTTAAAACACATAACGTCATGCCCCCGATTGATACGGGCAAGTGTCGAATCATTGGCCGATTGCAGGCCGTATTCGATCCAGACAAGGTAATTGTCCGCATACCCTTGTAACAGCTCCAGAATCGGTTCATTTACACAGTCCGGTCTTGTACCGATGGACAACCCCACCACATCTTCTATGGCAAGGGCCTGCTCATAAAGACTTTTAAGCTTGTCAAAAGGACCGTAAGTATTGGAAAATGATTGGAAATAGGCAATAAATTTCTTTGCCTTGTACCGCTTGGAAAGCGCTTTTTTACCTTGGATGATCTGATCGGTCACAGACAGTCCTTTTGCATGGGCACCGGTTCCGGATCCGCGGGCATTGCAATATATACATCCTCCTGTTGAGATCGTACCGTCCCTGTTTGGGCAGGAAAGACCCGCATCAATGGTTATTTTTTGAACTCTGCAACCAAAGGTATTTCTCAGATAAGTGTTAAAATCAGTATATCTTTTATTCATGTGATTGAATTCTTACGGGTGAATTTTGTGCTAACAGCCAAGAAAAATTTCCGTTGAAATTATTTCTGGCTAATTAATGATTATTTTTATAATATATATTTTATTGAGGAAAGATTGTAAAATAATTTAACGGAAATATTTTTGCTTATGGTTTTCTACCGGAAAAAATACGACATTATTGTTGTCGGTGCCGGTCATGCCGGATGTGAGGCTGCACTTGCGGCCGCAAGAATGGGATGTTACGTTCTTCTTATGGCCATAGATCTGGACAAGGTGGCCGCAATGCCTTGCAGCCCGTCTATCGGGGGTATGGCAAAGGGACAGCTTGTAAAAGAGATAGATGCCCTGGGCGGTGAAATGGCAAAGATCACGGATAAAACCGCCATTCAATATCGAACACTGAACACCAAAAAGGGCCCTGCCGTCCAATCCTCTCGAACGCAAAACGATAAAATCCGTTATCATATGGCCATGAAGGCCGTCATTGAAAAACAGCCCAACCTGGATCTTAAACAGGCCATGGTTGAACGACTTGTTGTTGAGGACAACAGGATAGCTGGTGTGGAAGATCAAACCGGTTTTGGATACCGGGCCGATGCCGTTGTGCTGGCCACAGGAACTTTTTTAAGCGGATTGGTACACATAGGCTTTAAATCAGTCCGGTCCGGCAGGGCCGGCGAGTTTGCATCGTATGGTCTTCCCGCTTATCTGAGGGAGCTGGGGTTTGAGCTCGGAAGAATGAAGACAGGCACACCGCCCAGGCTGAAAAAATCAACCATCGATTTTAGCAAATTTACAGAGCACGGGTCGGAAGAGGAGCCAAAACCTTTTTCATTCTTTACCGAAAAGATTAACATTCCCCAGCTTCCAAGCTATATCGGGCATACCAACCAGAAAAGCCACCAGATTGTGAAAAAAAACCTTAAACGATCGGCCCTTTATGGTGGTATGATAACAGGCGTTTCTGCCCGCTACTGCCCCTCGTTTGAAGATAAGATGGTCAAGTTTCCGGATAAGGAAAGGCATCAGATAATTCTTGAGCCTGAAGGACTTGATACCGATGAGATTTATGCCAGCGGCCTGGGGAACAGCCTTCCCATGGAAATTCAAATCCAGTTTGTCAGATCCGTCGAAGGATTGGAAGCGGCTGAGATCATGCGCCCTGCGTATGCCATAGAATACGACTATGTCAATCCTGTCCATCTCAAGCCCACCCTTGAAACAAAGCGGGTTTCAGGACTTTATATGGCCGGTCAGATTAACGGAACATCGGGGTATGAAGAAGCCGCTGCCCAGGGCATATGGTCAGGAATCAATGCCGCCTGCAAGATCCAGGGAAGGCCCAGGTTCATTCTCGACAGGTCACAGGCGTACATGGCGGTCATGATAGATGATCTTGTTACAAGGGGCACCCGGGAACCATACCGCATGTTTACGTCACGGGCCGAATACAGGCTTATGCTTCGGGAGGATAATGCGGATTTGAGATTAATGGAAACCGGTTATGAATTGGGTTTAATCGATCATGATACATTAAAAGATGTAAATGAACGAAAAAAGCAGATTGCCAGAGAGATTGGAAGAATAAAAGGAACCGTGATAAAGCCTGATAAAAAGATAAATGAGTATTTGCTCAGTCATGGGACAAGACCGTTAAAAAGCGGCATCTTTCTGGATCAGCTTCTAAAAAGGGCCGAGCTTGATTACCGTGCCGCACAAGAACTGTCCGAAAGCCCTTACAACATCAGTGAATCTGTTGCCCGGCAGGTGGAAATAGAAATCAAATACGAAGGATATATCAAGCGGCAGCTCAAGGAAATCGAAAAATTCAAGAACCTGGAACGGATGAAAATACCGGAAGATTTTGATTTTAAAACGGTGCACGGACTTTCAAATGAACTCAAAGAAAAACTTTCCGACACAATGCCTTCGTCACTAGGCCAGGCTTCCCGCATAGATGGAATCACCCCTGCCGCTCTTTCTGTAATTATGATTTCCCTCAAAGCTGCTGAGAAATATCCATCCGAAACCGGAAATCAAAAAATCGAATGATCCTTGACACCTAATTATTTTCAACTTATTTTGAAGGCTTATAAAAATAAACTATAAAATTGAGGTAATTTTAAGATGTCTGAAACAGATTATTATAAAATACTTGGCGTCGATAAAAACGCTTCCAAAGAAGATATTAAGAAATCTTATCGGAAGCTTGCGATGAAGTATCATCCCGACCATACAAAAGGGAATAAAAGCGCTGAAGAAAAATTTAAAAAAATAAGCGAAGCATATGCGGTTCTGAGTGACACGGAGAAACGCAAACAGTATGATACGTTTGGTGCCGAAGGATTCCAGCAGCGTTTTTCACAGGAAGATATTTTTAAGGGATTCGATTTTGACAGTATACTCAGTGAGGTGTTCGGAAAGGGACGGGGGTTTTCCGGCCGGGGTAACGGCACGCGGTTTTCCTTTGGAGGGGGATCTCCGTTTGATGGTTATCAGAGGCAACAAAAAGCCCGGTCAAAAGGAGTAGATCTGGTGTATGAGTTGCCGCTGACATTGGAGGAAGTGGCAACGGGAACGAGTAAAACCGTGTCATACCAACATCAGGGACGTAGTGAAAAGATTACGGTAAAGATTCCAAAAGGAATGATATCCGGCAAGAAACTTCGTATTGCGGGCAAGGGTGATCCGGACCCATATGGCGGGCCTTCCGGAGATCTGTATATACAATCCAAAGTGCTGAATAATGCGGTTTATGAGTCTAAAGGGTATGATCTTTATATGTATAGAGAAATAAAACTGAGCGAGGCGCTTCTCGGATCGAGTATTTCTGTTCCCACACTCGACAAAAAAGAATTAAGCTTGAAAATACCTCCAGGAACAAAACACAAAACCAAGATGCGTCTTGCAGGACACGGACTTCCCTATATGAATGGCAAAGACACGGGGGATCTTTATGTATATATCCAGGTAAACATGCCGGCAAAGCTTACCAAAAAGCAAAAAAAACTGATTGAACAGCTGGCAGAAGTTGGCCTGTAAGGAATTAAATTTATTGACAAGAGTGACTAAAAAGCCTAAAATCCAAAAAAAATAACCGGCCGACTGAGAAGAGTTCAGCGGAGAAATGGCAAGGAAGCACCCTGGTGGCTTAACCCGGTCCCGAATATTTATAATTTGCTGATTATGCTTGAACTTATTCCTGTTTTGAGTAAAAATGATGTTGACAAAATGGTCGCCCGGGTTGCGTACAAGATTTCATCCGACTATCAGGATCAGGAACTTATTCTCATCGGGATCTTAAAAGGGGCGTTCGTCTTTTTATCTGATCTTGTGCGGCATCTCACTATCCCGGTTAAAATTGATTTTATACGGGTTCGCAGCTACGGCTCCAGCGCTTCATCATCGGGGAAGATTCGTTTAACAAAAGAGATAGAGATCGATATTAATAATAAAAATGTACTGCTTGTAGAAGACATTGTGGATACAGGTTTGACTTTATCTTATCTCATCGATTATTTAAAAACGTTTCATCCGAAAACTGTTAAAATTTGTGCCCTGATTAACAAACACGAACGCCGTAATGCAAATATTAAAATTCACTATGCCTGCCATGAAATGACCGAAGGGTTCCTTGTGGGTTATGGCCTCGATTATAATGAAGACTATAGATACTTAGCGGGGATTTATCACCTTAAATTTTAAGCGGTGGGGTATATATTATGATTATTACCTGTAAGGCATGTAACGCCAGTTTCAATTTAAATGAAAGTCTTCTGAAACCAGAGGGTTCTAAAGTTCGATGCTCAAAATGTAAAGAAATTTTTATGGCCTATCCACCTGCACCTCCGGAAGAGGTTAAAAAACCGGATGAAATGTTATCGGACCTTGATCTTGAATTGGAACAAGAGACTGAAGACTCTGAAACCGGACAGTCGGATGACTCAGAGTCTGGTGAACTTGACTTGCCGGACCTGGAAAAATTGTTTGCAGAGGAAGAAGTTTCGGAAGGACAAAGGGATACTGGCGGAGGCATTGAAGATTTTGAACTGGATCTGGATTTAGAGTCCGGATCTGAAAAGGCGCTCGAGCATCTTGAGGCCGAAGCCAAGCGCGGGGAACCGGACGAATTCGATATGTCGGATATGGAAGAGATGCTGGATATAACGCAAGTTCCGGAAAAGCAAGATGATGTGAATGAGGCCATTGAAGATTTCAAACTAGATCTGGATCTGGATTTTGAGCCTGAATCTGAAAAGGCGACTGAGCCTCTCGGGTCGGAAGCAAAGATCCAGGAAGCGGATACACTCGATCTGTCGGATATAGAGGATTTGCTCGATTTGGAAGAACCGGCAACCCAGGAAAAAGACGGGATGGAGCCGGAAGAACTTGAACTTGAATTGGATACGGAATCCGAAGTTGAAAAGGTTCCGGAGGATGATGGGGAGAGTGTCGAACCTGAAGCGTTGGAAGAGATTGATTTGTCAGATATAGAGATGATGTTTGAGACAAAAGAAGAGGAAACCGAAGAGGAAGCGGAACCTGTGGATTCTCCTTTGGTGGAGGAGACATCAGGAACCGAACTTGATGAGATTGAAGCGGCCGCAGATAAACTCGAAACCGTTGAATTTTCTGAAACAGAAGAGATAGAGCAACAATTTGAAATTGAAGATACGGGTCAGGATGATCTATCAGAAGAGGAAATTATTGATGAGCAACCGGTGGTGGCAACCGCAAAATCCGCTGTGGAAAAACGGATCAGCAAGCCGTTAATTGTTTTGCTGATATTAGTGCTTTTGGGAGGCGGTGGTTACGGCATTTATGTTTTGCTTGATTTTATGAATATTGAGATTCCTTTTGTCAGCAATTATTTTAAACCTCAAATTTCGGATCCGGCCGGCAATCTCAGAATAGACACGTTAGATGTTGAGAGTGCGTTTGTAAAAAATGCCAAAGCAGGAAAGCTTTTTGCAGTAACCGGTAAAATTAAGAATGGATATTCAGATGCCCGCAGTTATATCAAGGTAATCGGGAAACTGTATTCAAAAGGAAAAATCCTTGTTCAGGAAGAGAGCGTTTTTTGCGGAAATGTTCTGTCGGATATTGAACTTTCTAATCTTACGCTTTCAGCGATTAAAGAGCGACTGTCAAATCGTATGGGCGATAATAACTCCAATATAGGGGTTAAACCCGGCCAAGAGTTGCCGTTTATGATTGTATTCAGCAATCTGCCGGTCAATCTGGAAGAGTTTGCTATTGAGGCCGAGGGATCGATTCCACAATAATCGAGGCCTGAAATCTGCTGAAAATTACAAAGCAATTTTATGACTTGACTAAACAAAAGTAAGCTGTTAGGAAAACCGATCCAAAAATTTGAAGGTCTGTTGTATAAATATATTGAAAAAATTTTATGCAACACAACTGGCCATTGATTCTGTGTTTAAAAAAAATTCAAAGTTATCCTGAGACCATTGAAAAACGTTCAATTTTGTTCAAGACTAAGAAAGGCGAAAATTTTAACCACAGGAATACATTGAGTATTTTGAGGATTAAAATTTGAGCCTGACGCCGGGGTTGGGCAAAAGGGGACGTTTTGCAAAGGTCTCATCTTGGCGATGTAGCTCAGACGGTCAGAGCATGCGGCTCATATCCGCAGTGTCCGGGGTTCGATTCCCTGCATCGCCACCACAGATAGAGAACAGCCATAATATCAAAATGTTATGGCTTTTTCATTTTTGCAGGGTGCGGATAGGGTGTGGACAGGTGCATATCTATCTGTACTTTGGGTACGATATCACACGAATTTAAGGGGCATGATAGCAAATTTCTCGGTCCGGGTTATATAATATAGAATATCAGAATAGTTGTCAGACATATTTCAGGATTTCCGGTTGGCTGATATCCTTAGGGGATAGATGGATAACACAGAAACGATCACTTTCTATGATGATCAGATAAATAGGTGCATCAACATCGCTAATTTAAGTACTAATACATGGTTCTCAATATTAATATTCGCTCGCCAGGAACTTTCTGCACGAACGTCTCATTTGACAAATCAAACTTTCATGGCGATCCTAATATACTGATATTAAATGTATAAATATTCTTATTCACAATACAAGATTTGACACCAATCCTCCTTAGATATGCTATGTGTACTCTCCGTTCCACAACGACTCCAAGAATTCCCTGTATGGAAGAATAATTATGTTGTCAACTTTTCTCATTCGCGGCTCCATACTGACGCATATATATCTTTTCAGTTTGCCCTCCTCCGCCAGCATTCGCAATGATTTAATGTCATTGGGAGAGAGGTTTTTTTTGGCTTTTACTTCTAAGGCAGTATGGTCGCCAATGATAAAATCAACTTCAAAACCGGAAGTAGAACGCCAATAGCTCAGCTGCTCGCCGGATATATAGTCGCTGTGACTTTTCAGTTCATGCATCAGGTAAGTCTCGAATGCCTCACCGAATTCCGGTGTACCGGCTCTGAATTCCCGTTCCTGCAGCACAGCCACTGCACCTACATCAAAAAAATAATATTTCGAAGAAGCCAGAGGCTTCCTTTTCTTTGATTTCCTCCATGCCGGCAACTCATAGAGAATCAGGGTATCTTTGAGTATTTCAAAATACTCGTAAACTGTTGTTCTTGCTACCTGGGCGTCATTGGCAACGTTGGTAAAGTTGACTATCGTGGCATTGCAGAATGCGGCGACTCGAAGGAATCTGCTAAATGCCGGTATATTACGCGTCGCCCCTTCAGCAAGGATTTCCTGCTGAAGATAAGCACCGGCATATGCTTGCAGGTCGGCACGCGGATCATCTGAAAAGTAGATCGAGGGAATCAGTCCCCGTTCTATCGCCAGGAATAAATCAAAATGCCCATTCAGTTCTTTATATGTTAAAGGGTGCAGGTATTTGGTTCGCGCCCGGCCGCCCAGCAGATTGATTCCACCGCGTCTAAGCTTACGCGCACTTGATCCGGTCAGCAGAAAACGAATACCTCGTATTTCGATGAGACGGTGAACTTCATTTAGAAGCTCCGGAAGTCTTTGAATTTCATCGACTACAACAATGCGGTCTTGTGGCTGTAGTTCTTCAGAAATACGCCCCGGGTTTCGACTTAATGCCAGATAGATCTCTGAGTCCAGAAGATCATAGACCCGAACGTTCTTCAGTGTACGATGAATTAAAAATGTTTTGCCTGTCTGGCGAGGCCCGAGCAGAAAATGCGACTTCTTATCCAATAAGACATTTAAATCGACCAACCGCTTGATATATGGGATGTTTTCACTCATGACAGTATTATGACATATAAGTCGTCATATAAAATGACATATGACGAAATATTTGTCAAGTAATGTTTAACCTGAAATGAGAACTTCTGAGCGCACAATTTTGATGACGATACGATTATAAATATTCCTTTTTTCTAAACCGAATATATTCTATTCGTTTAACTGTCAAAATAAAGGAGAATAAAAACCGGCTTCAAAATACAGGATAAATAGGAGTTGTATACAATCAGAGCCAAGCTCGGATCTGTCAGACTTATTGCAGGTTTTTTTGTTCATCTAATATCCCAAGAGTCTTACACGATATCTTAAGGCAATTCGAAAAAATTATCTTATACACAAAAGCCTTTCTCCCCGCTGCACTTTGTTATCTAAACTCCATATAAATTTTCTGAATTTTCTTGGTTTATTTGTTTATTCCGATATGGAAGTTCAAAAGATAGAAAAAGAGATAAACGGCAGAGACTTATAATCCTACAAATCCTGTCATGTTAACCCCCTCTTGTAAAAAACCTTGACTTGATTGGATTATTTAGTATGTTTTATTGGTATATTTAATGGTTTATTGGACAAAACATCACAAATAAAGTCTGTTGGCTTTCTCCAAGCTTGGAAACTACCCGATATTATTATTGGGCATCATAAGTGGTAAGTGGAATATTCTCATGATGGATGATCGATGGATTTCGGTTGAAGAAATTGCAACCTATTTGGGTGTTAAACGAGACACAATATACAAATGGATTGACCGAAGGAAAATGCCAGCTCACAAGGTTGGCCGACTCTGGAAGTTCCGCAAAAAAGAAGTTGATGAGTGGGTAAAGTCAGGACAGGCCGAGACGCAACAAAGGTAAGGGAGAAGAGTGATGGCGGAACCCCTTGCGGATAAGATCATGCGAAATGTAAAACAGCTCGACGAGTTCTATCACCGTCTGATGCTGGTCGTTGCACCTTCAGGCGCCGGAAAAACCGCTGCGCTCCGGGATGTGAGGGACCGCACAGGCGCGCCATTGGTTAATGTAAACCTTGAGATTTCTCGCCTTATGCTGGATTTGACCCTGCGCCAACGGGCATTGCAGCTTCCGCGCCTCCTTCAGGAGATTGTTGAAAAAGATGCAGGCAAGATAACCTTGCTTGATAACATCGAGCTACTCTTCGATGTGGGTCTGAAACAGGACCCGCTACGGCTGCTCCAGGGACTGTCGCGCAACAAGACTGTGGTTGCCTCATGGAACGGCGCCATCGTTGATGGTTTTATGACCTATGCGGAACCGGCTCATCTTGAGTTTAGGCGATATCCGGTTCATGATTTACTGGTGACGAGCCCGGAGACGACAGCTTAACAACAACAGATCCCATTGCAAGGGAGCAAGCGAGATGACAAATTTGCAGGAGAACAAATTTGGACGTGCCGTAGGCACGCCCGAAGGGGGCAAGCCAGGGATGGCAAGCATCAAATACAGCGACCTAATCGAGTTTGATCCAATCGAGTCCGTGGTCCAGCTGCGGGATGCCGATGAAGCGGATGCAGCCAGACAGCTTGTAAAGACCTACGTCATTTCCGAAGAGATGGCGGAAAAACTGACTGGTCTGGTCATACCACAATTGCAGTTCGATCAGCCAACCGATAACAAAGGGTTGCTGGTGGTCGGCAACTACGGCACCGGGAAGTCCCATCTTATGTCGGTGATCTCCGGGCTTGCAGAGAATCCCGAGCTTGCCGCTAACCTCAACAATACTGATGTAGCGGATGCCGCCGGGAAAATCGGAGGCCGGTTCAAAGTAGTCCGCACCGAGATTGGCGCCACCACCATGTCGTTTCGGGACATCCTTGTGGCTGAGCTGGAAGAGCATTTGGCCTCGATGGGCGTAAGCTACAGTTTCCCTTCCACCTCCGAGGTGTCCGGCAATAAACGTTCTTTTGAAGAGATGATGTCTGCATTTCACCAGGAGTTTCCCGACCACGGTCTGCTCCTGGTGGTGGACGAGTTGCTCGATTACCTGCGCACCCGCAAGGATCAGGAGCTCATTTTGGACCTGAACTTTCTCCGAGAGATCGGCGAGGTTTGCAAAGATCTGCGTTTTCGTTTCATGGCCGGTGTACAGGAAGCCATTTTCGACAGCCCCCGGTTTTCTTTCGTATCCCACAGCATTCGCAGAGTAAAGGACCGCTTCGAACAGATTCTTATCGCCCGCAAAGATGTCAAGTTTGTTGTCGCCGAGAGATTACTCAAGAAAACCGGAGAGCAGCAGGCCAAAATAAGGGAATACCTCACGCCGTTTGGAAAGTTCTACGGCCATATGAACGAGCGGATGGATGAGTTCGTCAAACTCTTTCCGGTGCATCCCGATTATATCGATTCCTTTGAGCGAGTCACCGTGGTAGAAAAACGCGAAGTGCTAAAGACCTTGTCTTTGGCCATGAAGAAGCTGCTTGGCCAGGAACTTCCGGATGACCGGCCAGGCCTCATCGCTTATGATTCCTATTGGACAAACCTACGAGAAAACCCCTCATTCCGTGCGGTGCCGGACATCAAGGCGGTCATCGACTGCAGCCAGGTGTTGGAATCTCGTATCCAGCTAGCTTTCACGCGTCCGGCATACAAACCCATTGCGCTACGTCTTATTCATGCTCTGTCAATCCACCGTCTCACCACCGGTGATATTTATTCCACGATTGGAGCAACAGCCGAAGAGCTGCGCGATGGACTTTGCCTTTATCAGCCGGGTATCGAGGAGCTAGGCGGAGACCCGGCTGATGATCTGCTCACCCAGGTGGAGACCGTCCTTCGAGAAATCCATAAAACGGTGAGCGGAAAATTCGTCAGCTTTAATCCAGACAATCGACAGTTTTACCTTGATCTAAAGAAAATCGAGGATGTTGATGCAATCATCGAACAGCGCGCTCAGACTCTAGAACCTTCCCAGCTGGACCGCTATTACTACGAGGCTTTGAAACGGGTCATGGAGTGCACCGATCAGACCTACGTCACCGGCTACAAGATCTGGCAGTACGAGCTCGAATGGCTAGAGCGCAAGGCAGCACGCCAGGGATACCTGTTTTTCGGCGCGCCCAACGAGCGCTCCACCGCCGTGCCGCCGCGGGACTTCTACCTCTACTTCATCCAACCCTTCGAGCCACCCCACTTCAAGGACGTGCAGAAGTCTGACGAGCTATTTCTGCGTTTGACGAACATGGACGAAGAATTTCGGACGGTGCTCAGCAGCTATGCTGCGGCCGTTGACCTGGCATTTAGGAGATCAAGTCAGGAACGAATACCTTACGACCAGAAATCATCGGGTTTCCTGCAAGATCTTGTACAATGGTTGCAAAAGAATATGGCTACCGCTTTTGAAGTCACCTACCAGGGACGCACCAAGTCGCTTACCGAATGGGCCAAGGGTAAATCGATACGCGAATTTTCAGGCATCGGCACCCATGAGCGCATTAATTTTCGCGACTTGGTAAACACCATCGCCGGCATTTGCATGGGAGCGCATTTCCAGGATCGGGCGCCTGAATACCCCTTCTTTTCGGTGCTCATCACCGGTGCCAACCGGGACCAGGCCGCACAGGATGCCCTGCGCGCCATTGCCGGACAGAACCGAACCAAACAGGCAACAGCCGTTTTCGATGCCCTGGAACTGCTCGACGGTGAACGGCTCGATCCCTACAAATCGAAATACGCCAAAAATATCCTCGCCCTTCTAAAAAAGAAGGGCCACGGCCAGGTGGTCAATCGCTCTGAACTGATCCAGGATGATAAGGGCCTGGAATATCTGGACAAGGACCGGTATCGGCTGGAACCGGAATGGGTGATCGTGGTTCTGGCTGCATTAGTCTACAGAGGCGCTCTTGTACTTGCCATCCCTGGCAAGGAATTCGACGCTATGGGCCTTCCCCAAATGGCTAGTACTGGTATCAACGAACTTATCCAGTTCAAACATATTAAGCAGCCCAAAGGCTGGAATCTTCAAGCCTTAGAGGCACTGTTCGAACTGCTCGGACTAACGCCTGGTATGGCCCAACTGGTCACCCAGGGAAATACAGACCCCGTCACCGAAATGCAGACGCGCATTGCCAAAATGATAGAACGTGTCGTCATGGCCCAGCAATCCGTGCAGCAAGGCATCGTTTTCTGGGGGAAGAACCTTCTTGACGAATCAGCACTCAGCACTCAGTCCTCAGCACTCGAACGCTTGAAGTGTTTTCTTGAAAGCCTTCAAGCGTTCAATTCGCCCGGCAAGCTCAAGAACTTTCGCTACGACGCCCAAGAGGTGACCAGTCATCGCGACGGACTCAATTCCTTGGCAGAGATCGAATCTCTCCAAGAGCTGGTGACAGATATTGGTTCCACCGCGTCCTTTCTTTCCACCGCTGAAGCGGTAATGCCCGCGGAACATGAATGGGTGGCCAAAATGAAGACGGCTCGTGACGAGGTGCTCATTCAACTCGTCAATCCGAACAAACGCAGCGCGGCTAAATTCCGCCAACAAACCCAGCGCAAACTGACTGACCTCAAAAAAACCTATGTGCAGGCTTATCTGGCGTTGCATGTCAAGGCGCGGCTGGGGGTAAATGAGGACAAACGCAAGACCAAGCTAATGGCCGACGATCGGCTTAAGGTTTTGCAGAAGCTTTCCACTATTGAGCTGATGCCCCGCCAGCACCTGACCGATTTCCAGAACCGTCTCGGCGGTTTGAAGAGCTGCTTCGCTCTCACCGAGCAGGAACTAAACGCTTCGCCCGTTTGCCCGAACTGCAATTTTAAACCCGGCTCGGAGCCGCTCGCCGCACATGCGGGCTCGGTTCTGGATGGTCTGGACGAAGAGCTGGACAAAATGGTGGAAAACTGGACCCAGACACTCCTGACCAACCTGGAGGACCCGACCACCAAGGGCAATCTGAACCTGCTAAAGTCTGAGCCAAAGAAATTGGTGAACGGTTTTATCAAGAAGCGGGTCCTGCCGGACAATCTCGATCAGGACTTCATCCACGCTTTGGGCGAGGCGTTTTCCGGCCTCCAGAAGGTCCCGGTCAAGATCGCCGACCTGCGCGCGGCGCTGCTCCTCGGCGGTTCACCGGTGACACCGGCAGAGATAAAAAAACGATTCGAGGAATACCTGGATGAACTTACCAAGGGCAAGGAGCCCGGAAAAGTAAGAATTGTGCTGGAGTAAAAAATGAAATCGCTGAATTTCGAATACCTTCAAAAACAGCCGATTACTCATAACCTTTTGCAACCCATCCGCATAATTGCGAAATATAAGACAAAACCGAGAGAAATAGGTAAAATACCCAATTAATAGGTACTAAATAATTTGAAGTACGTATATAACAGTTAATCTTGGTGTGAAATCGCGAATAAACGCAAATATGGGAAAAAAGAACTACTGATGAACGCGGATAGACAGGGATGAAGATCGAGGAACTGAAAAGACGGCTCAAAGCGGGTGAATGGAACGACGTCGAGTTCAAGGAAGCTCGGTCGGCAGTGCCGAAATCCGCTTTTGAGACAGTGTCCGCATTTGCCAACACCCATGGCGGTTGGATGGTTTTTGGTGTTGCCCAGCATGGCGAAGAATTTCAAATAAGTGGCGTTGAGAAAACCGACAAGGTGCAGAACGATTTTCTTTCCGTCCTGCATGCCGATGCGAAAATCAACCATGATATCGATGTAGACGAAAAGCGGCTGGACATTGGTGATAAGGTGGTTCTGATCTTCCGAATTGGTGAGAATCCGCGTACGCGCAAGCCGGTTTATCTTGATGGTGATATTCGGCGCACATTCCTCCGCAAGGGTGGTGGCGACTTCAAGGCCCAGATGCAGGATATCGAACGTATGCTGCGAGATGCTACAGCCGACCGGTGGGACGGCCAGCCGTTCGAAAGGGTGCTCCTGAAAGAAGCCTTTGACTCGAGTAGCCTGAAATGGTACCGCGACCGCTTTCATGCAGTCAACGACGGTTTTGATCCCCGACAACCCGATCAGGAATTTCTTTATCACTGGGGATTCCTTCTTCGAGACAGAAAGCGATTTATTCCGACGAGGGCGGCCATCATGCTCTTCGGATCGTCTCTGGCCGTTCATCAGCTTATTCCCCGGCCGACCCTTGATGTCCAGTTTCTCGGGTACGCTACCGACGAACCCATGCCGGAAACCCGCTGGATCGACCGGATCGTCTGCGAGGACAACATCATCCAGGCATGGGATCAACTGGTCAGCAAGTATAAGTTTTTCATGCCTAAACCGTTTAGGAATATCGATCCGGTAACCCTTGGTCGCCGTGACGATCCGTCCGGTTTTCGTGTATTCCGCGAAGCAGCCGTGAACCTGCTCATCCACCAGGACTACGGTGACCATTCCCGAAAGGCCGTGATCAAGTTCTTCCGCAACGGCATCCAGTTCTGGAACCCGGGTGACGTGTTTGGCGATGATTCCCGCCTGTTCGAACCGGGTGAAAAGGAGGTCCGAAATCCGTCCATCGCCATGGGGATGCGCCGCATCACAATGTGCGAGCAGGCGGGTACCGGTATGCGCATGATGCGCGAGGAATGGCAGAAACTGGGCCATCCCGAGCCGACCTACAAAAATGATAGATCCTGGAAGGCATTTGAGTTCTTTATTCCCGAGCTTGATGAAGAAGTGGACATGGCTACTGACCTGATGAAGGCAATGTTCGAACGTACCGGCCCTACTGAGACCCGTGATGATGCCCAGGTCACAGGAAAAGGTACACCCCAAGTCGCACCCCAAGCAGGGACCAAGTCGGGACCAAGTCGGGACCAAGTTCGTATCATGGAACATCTCGTTTCAGAACAAAGGATTACAGAACTGATGGACGTTCTGGAAAGGAAAAACCGGACCAAGTTCAGGGACCAAGTCCTGGCTCCTTTGCTCAATGCCGGATTCGTTGAAATGACCATACCCGACAAACCCCGCAGCAGCAAGCAGAAATACCGCCTGACTGAGAACGGCAGGAAAATACTGAAGGGAAACCGCGAATGAACACGAATAGACACGAATTGTTGTCATCTTTTATTAGCGTTGATTCGCGTCCATTCGCGGTTCAAAACGGTATTGCAATATGAACGGCAAACAGAAACAATTGTTCAAAACAAAAATTGTCCCCGCTAAACCAGGTTCTGGAAAACTTTTTGAAGAGGAATTTGTGGTGGACAAAAGGCCGGTGGAATGTCTCGGCATGACTTTCGAAAACGAAGAGAAGCGCCGGGGATATTTCTTGGAAAAACTAAGCGAGAAACTGAAGGACCCGGAATTTCGGAAGATCGAGGGGTTCCCGATTGGCGAGGACGAGGACATCCTGGCCCTGTCCGATCCGCCTTATTACACGGCCTGCCCGAACCCATTCATTGAAGATTTTATCAAGCAGTATGGAAAGCCATATGACCCGGCCACTGATGACTACCGACGTGAGCCCTTTGCGGCGGATGTGAGCGAGGGAAAGAACGATCCAATTTACAACGCCCACTCCTACCACACCAAGGTGCCGCACAAGGCCATCATGCGGTATATCCTCCATTATACACAACCTGGGGATTTGGTCTTCGACGGTTTCTGCGGAACGGGAATGACAGGGGTTGCGGCTCAGTTATGCAGGGATAAAAGCACGGTTGAATCCCTCGGATATAGAGTGGAGAAAGACGGAACCGTTTACCAGCAGGAGACAGGGGAAGATGGAAAACCCATTTGGAAACCGTTTTCCAAGCTCGGAGCACGCCGGGTGGTTCTCAACGACCTGTCACCAGCGGCTACCTTTATTGCCTACAACTACAACACACCGGTAGATATGGCTGCTTTTGAAAAAGAGGCTAAACGCATTCTCAAGGAGGTTGAGCAGGAATGCGGGTGGATGTACGAGACGCTTCATACGGATGGGAAAACAAAAGGAAAAATTAACTATACGGTTTGGAGTGAGACATTCAACTGTCCGCATTGTGGAAAGGAAGTCATTTATTTTGAAGCGGCTGTTGATAAGGAGACTTCCGCTGTCAATAAGAATTTTAAGTGCCCGAGCTGTGCCGCTGAACTCGACAAGAAATCACTTCAACGCCAATGGCAATCGTACTTTGATAACCCCCGCAATGAAACACACCGATTAGTGCGTTACGCCCCGGTACTGATCAATTATCAAATTGGAAAACATCGCTACGAAAAGAAGCCATATGATGCTGACCTGTCATTGCTGAAGCGTATCGAGGATACAGCCATTCAGGATTGGTTCCCTACCTTTGAAATGCCTGAGGGTGAACGAAAGGGGAAAGATGGATATCATCTTAAAGGCATTAGCCACTTGCACCATTTCTATTTCCGCCGATCCATGATGGTGTACGCCAGACTCTGGGAGAAACTAAATACGTGTTCCTCTACGTTTGTACGCTTCTTTGCCCAGGGCAATAACCTTGGCTTCACAAAAATGAACCGCTATCAACCAATTCAATTCGGTAGAATCGGAGGGTCGCAGGTCAACCGGTATTTTTCAGGTACGCTGTTTGTTGGCTCATTGATTTCTGAAGTCTCCCCAGAATATTCAATGACCAACAAGCTTAAGCGCCTTGTGAAGCTTTCCTTGCCTGGAGTTTATGGGCAAACCGCAATCACTTGTCAGTCCACGACCAATATAGAGGTGCTTCCGGCATCAAGCCTTGACTACATCTTTATTGATCCTCCATTCGGAAATAATCTCCATTACTCCGAACTGAATTTCTTCTGGGAGGCTTGGCTCAAGGTTTTGACGCAACGGGAACCAGAAGCTGTTATGGATAAGGGGCGTAGTCGGACGCTTCACGATTACCAGGTTTTGATGTCTTTGGCATTCCAGGAGTTACACCGTGTATTGAAGTCCGGTCGTTGGATTACGATTGAATTTCACAATTCAAGCAACAGCGTCTGGGTTGCCATTCAAGAGGCACTTGAATTGGCAGGTTTTGTAGTTGCTGATGTGCGAACACTCGACAAACAGCAGGAAACTTACAAACAATCGATCCAGAAGCTTGTAAAACAGGATTTGGTTATCTCTGCATACAAACCCAATGGAGGCCTTGAAGATCGCTTCAAGCTGGAGGCGGGAACCGAGGACGGTGTCTGGGATTTTGTTCGGACGCATCTCAAGCAATTGCCTGTTTTCGTAAGCAAAGACAGGCAGTTGGAATTGGTTCCAGAGCGAATGAATTATCTGCTCTTCGACCGAATGGTGGCATTCCATGTTCGCCGAGGCGTGATGGTTCCCATGAATTCGGCTGATTTCTATGCTGGTCTCGAACAACGCTTTTCTGTTCGTGAAGAAATGTATTTCCTGCCTGATCAAGCTATCGAGTACGACAAGAAACGGATGACAGTCAAGGAGGTGCTCCAGCTTCAGCTCTTTGTTCTCGACGAGGCTTCTGCGATCCAGTGGCTCAAACAGCAAATCACAAAGAAACCGCAAACGGCAGGCGACCTGAAACCGCAATTCATGCAGGAGATCGGTGGCTGGCAGAAGAACGAAAAGATGCTTGAACTTGATGTATTGCTTGAGCAGAACTTCCTGCGCTACGACGGCAAGGGCGATGTCCCCAGCCAGATTCACAGCTACCTCTCCTCGAACTTCAAGGAGCTGCGCAATCTGGAAAAGGACGATCCTGCACTCAAGGCCAAAGGCAAGGACCGCTGGTACGTGCCTGACCCGAACAAGGCCGGCGACCTGGAAAAGCTGCGTGAGCGGGCCCTGATGCGCGAGTTCGAGGAATACCGCGAATCGAAGCAGAAACGCCTGAAAGTGTTCCGCCTGGAGGCCGTCCGGGCTGGATTCAAGAAGGCATGGCATGAGCGCGACTACGCTATCATCATCGCTGTGGCTCGCAAGATACCGGAAAAGATTCTCCAGGAAGATCCCAAACTTCTCATGTGGTATGACCAGGCGTTAACAAGGACAGGAGGGAAATAAAAAATGAGTGGTGGACATTTCGATTATCAAGACAGCTATCTGGGATACATCGCCGAGCAGATTGAGCAGGATATCGAATTCAATGACGTTGAGTACAAGAATTCCAAGACGTCTGATTCTCTTTATGGATTCCAGTATCAACCTGAAACAATCGCGTATATGAAAATCATGCTGGAGGAACTATATAAACTGAAAGATTTGCTTAGAGAATACGATTTGGCCGTTTCTGGTGATACTTCGGAACAGAGATTTCTTGAAAAAGCCAAATCAGTTTATCGGGATGGTGAGGTGAAAGCATGCTGAAACAACTAAGAATACAAAATTTTAAGTGCTGGAAGGAAACTGGCACTATTCGCATGGCACCCATTACCCTATTCTTTGGTGCCAATAGTTCCGGCAAGTCCAGCATCGGCCAGTTCTTGATGATGCTGAAACAGACGGTAGAATCACCCGACCGGAAGGCCGTGTTCTATCCCGGCGGGAAAAACTCCGCGGTACAACTTGGCTCTTATCAGGAAATGGTTTTTCACCGCAACTCGGAAAATAAAATCGCTTTTGAATATCGATGGACATTTCCTGGCTTGTTGAAGTTCAAAGATCCTGTTTCGGGAGAGTCATTTGCTGGAGATGGGTTGGCCTTTCAAGCGCAAGCCGGGCTGGGAGACAAGGATCAGCACATGGTGGTGCTTGATCACCTTAAATACGAGTTGATGGAAGACGATGAATCCAGTCTCTCCATCGGAATGGAACGAAAATCCAACACAAAGTCCGATTACAAAGTTGATGCAGTCCATTACGCGCTGAAGCGAAAGCAAGGGCGAGTCTGGTATCCCGGCGCACCGGTGCGTTTTTACGGCTTTCCCGACGAAGTGGTTGCCTATCATCAAAATGCGGACTTTGTTCAGGAACTTAATCTGAAACATGAAAAGTTGTTCCGGTCTCTGACCTATCTTGGACCGCTTCGCACAAAAGCGGAAAGGCTTTATTCATGGACGGGTATCGAACCGGAAAGTGTGGGTTATACGGGAGAAAATACCGTCGCAGCCATATTGGCCGCTCGGAACCGCAAGATCAGCCTTGGATATAATCGGCCAGCCAAACCATTCGAGGAAATTATCGCAATGAAGCTCAAAGAAATGGGATTGATTGAGGCGTTCAAAGTCAACCCGATTTCCGAGCAGCGTCAGGAATACGAGGTCAAGATTCGTACCAAGGGTTCAAAGGATTGGGTGGATCTCCCGGATGTCGGCTTCGGCATCTCTCAGGTACTCCCTGTATTAGTTCAAAGCTTCTATGCACAAAGAGGGTCGATCATCCTTATGGAGAAACCTGAAATCCATTTACATCCGAGCGCCCAATCGGCGCTGGCCGATGTAATGATTGATGTCGTCAATTCCAGAGAAAAAGGCGCTGATAGGAATATCCAATTGATCATAGAGACTCACTCTGAGCATTTTTTACGTCGACTGCAACGGCGGATTGCCGAAGAGATCGTGCCGCAAGAAAAAGTGTCTGCCTATTTCGCCAACATCACCAAGACTCCTGCTACTTTGGATACATTACAAATTGACCTGTTTGGGAACATTCAAAACTGGCCGGACAACTTCTTCGGCGATGAAATGGGAGACATTGCTGAACAAGCAAAAGCGGTGATGAAAAAGCGTATGAGACAAAACAGAAGCGCATCGGAGGTTTCAGAATGAGCGGTTCGCCCAATAAATGCATAGTTGATACGAATGTAGCCATTAGCGCGAATTTGGCAACAAAACCAGATCCAGCATCTAATATTCCAGACTCCTGCGTTTCTGAATGCGTTCGTCAAATTCAGAATATCACCAAAAACGGTGGACTTGTTATTGATGATATGGGTGAAATTTTTAATGAATACATAAGCAATCTTTCCTTGAGCGGCCAAGGCGGTGTTGGTAACACATTCGCTAAATGGGTCAATGACCATCAATGGAATCCAAGCAAAGTGGATCGTGTTATAATCACCAAAAACGGCTATTCCTACGATGAATTTCCTGACCGTGAGGATTTGGCCAACTTCGATAACACTGATCGGAAGTTCATCGCTGTCTCGAACGCCCATCCGAAAAAACCGCCGGTCTTACAGGCGACGGATAGCAAGTGGTGGGGATGGAAGGATGCACTGGTAGAGGTCGGTATTACCGTAAATTTCCTGTGTCCTGATTATGTTAAGGCAAAATATGTGGAGAAAATGGGAGCATGAAAGACGATTTTTATAAGTTCCCTTCAACTCCGCACCTGGCACTTCTTAGTGACGTCGAAGTCAGAGACGACAAGGTCTTTTCGAAATCCGAACGAGATGAACTTTTTCGTCATGAACTTGTTGTTGAAGAAAAAGTAGATGGGGCCAACCTTGGAATCTCATTTGATGCTGAGGGAAATGTCCGTGCCCAAAATAGAGGGGCGTATCTGCATCTTCCAAGCTCAGGTCAGTGGAAAAAGCTATCCGATTGGCTTAATTTAAAAATAGACATCTTTTTTGAACAGCTTACAGATCAATTCATCCTTTTTGGAGAATGGTGCTATGCACAGCACTCCATCAGCTATGATCGATTGCCAGACTGGTTTTTGGGATACGATATCTTTGATAAGAAATACGTGAAATTCTTTTCATGTCCGAGACGGGACCAGTTTCTTCGTAAAATTGGCATCTTCCAGGTGCCGATTTTAGGGCGCGGTCACTTTTCCTTTTCGGAATTAAAAAGTCTTCTTTCTCAATCAAAACTTAGCAAAGAACCTGCAGAGGGGCTATATCTTCGAATTGACCAAGGAGATTGGCTTGCGCGAAGGGCCAAATTAGTTCGCCCTGCTTTTATCCAATCCGTTGACCAACATTGGTCGCGCTCCGGTATCAAAAGCAATCAGTTGAGGCTGGAGGCCAGGGTATGAATCTCTCCAAACCCAGAGGTTACAGTGCATGGTATTTCAGCCCGGACCACGGGCAGCTCTGTCAGGTCATCGAAACCCAGACTCTTTGGGGCGAAACAACCTGCCGGGTGTGGCTGCCAGGCAGCGATTCGGTGGTCCGAGTGCCTGCGGCCAGGCTTTCCCCCTTGGAGAATGCCGGGACCGGCACCTCTGACGGTATTGCCAATGTAACCGCTGCTGCGCGGGTAGCCGATGTCCTGACCCAGGATATGCTTCTCGCACCCATTGAAACATCAGTCATTCCGCTGCCACACCAAATCCGGGCCCTATCCCGAGCCATCGCCGGGGACCGTGTGCGTTACCTGCTGGCGGACGAGGTCGGCCTGGGCAAGACCATCGAGGCCGGACTCATTCTGCGCGAGCTCAAGCTACGGGGGCTGGCCAAGCGAACATTGGTTGTCGCCCCGAAAGGCCTTGTGACCCAATGGGTAGCCGAGATGCGTACTCACTTTAACGAGGACTTTCGGCTGCTCATCCCCAGCGATTTTTCGGCCTATCGGCGTATCGCCAAAGAGAACAACATCTGGCGGAGCCATCCGCAGGTGGTCTGTTCCATGGATTCTGTCAAACCGCTGGAAAGTCGTCGCGGATGGTCGGACAAGCAGATGGCCGAGTACAACCAGGAGCGCTTTGAGGACCTGATCACCGCCGGCTGGGATCTAATCGTTGTGGACGAAGCCCACCGGCTTGGCGGCAGCACCGACCAGGTGGCCCGGTTTAAGCTGGGCCAGGGGCTCTCCGAGGCTGCTCCGTATCTCTTACTGCTGTCGGCAACCCCGCATCAGGGTAAGACCGATGCTTTCCATAGGCTGGTCTCCCTGATCGATACCCAGGCGTTTCCTGATGTGGGCAGCGTCACACGGGACCGGGTCCAACCCTATGTGATCCGGACTGAAAAACGACTTGCTATCACCGCTGAAGGCAAACCCCTCTTCAAACCTCGTAAGACAGAACTTGCTGCGGTCTCCTGGAAGGATCGGCATCAGGACCAGCGGCAGCTCTACGATGCGGTCACAGAGTATGTGCGAGAAGGTTACAACCAAGCCAAGCGCGAGAAGCGCAGCTACATCGGATTCCTCATGATATTGATGCAGCGTCTGGTAGTTTCCAGCACGAGTGCCATCCGTACTACGCTGGAACGAAGGTTGGAGGCGCTCGAAACACCGCAGGAGCAACTGAGTCTATTTCCCATGTACTCCAATGAGGAGTGGGCTGATCTCGACAGTCAAGAGCAAGTCGAAACGCTTCTAACCACTCGACTGAAAGCGCTTAAAAACGAACGTGCCGAGGTAAAGCTGCTTCTCGATGCGGCCACCCGCTGTGAACAGGCAGGGGCAGATGCCAAAGCAGAGGCCCTGCTCGATTGGCTCTATCGTCTGCAGGCCGATGAAAACGACCCTGAACTGAAAGTTCTGGTATTCACCGAGTTTGTGCCGACTCAGCAGATGCTGCAGCAGTTCCTGGTTGAGCGTGGCTTTCCTATTGCCTGTCTCAACGGTTCAATGAATATGGATGAGCGTAAAAAAGCCCAGGATACCTTTGCCGGGGTGACGCGCATTCTCATTTCCACCAATGCAGGCGGCGAGGGTTTGAATTTGCAATTCTGCCATGTGGTGATCAATTACGACATCCCCTGGAATCCAATGCGGCTTGAACAGCGCATCGGCCGGGTTGATCGTATCGGCCAAAACCATGTGGTGCGCGCCATTAATTTCGTTTTTGAGGCTTCGGTCGAACACCATGTCCGGGAAGTGCTGGAGGAGAAGCTTGCGGTTATCTTCGAGGAGTTCGGTATAGACAAGACCGGGGACGTACTCGATTCGGCACAGGCGGGACAGATCTTTGATGACTTACATGTGGAAGCCATCCTCAATCCGGATGAGATCGACACATCTGTAGACAAGGTCATCGCTCATTTGCAGGATCAGGCTCGGGATGCAAAGGCGAGTTCATCTGTCCTGGGAACCACAGAGGACCTGGAACCATTTGAAGCCCAACGACTTATGACCCACCCTTTTCCACACTGGGTTGAACGGATGACGGTGAGTTATCTGAACGCTCACGGAGGCAAAGCTGAACGGAAGCGACGAACCTGGAATTTGACGTGGCCAGACGGCGAAACAATTGCCAATGTCGTCTTCAGCGGCAAGGAAGCCGACCAATCCCCTACAGCCCGCCATTTGACATTGGAAGATTCCAGGATTCGGGGGCTGGCCATAAGATTGCCTCGATTTGTTCCAGGGCAGCAGATCTCCGTTGTCACAATTCCAGGGATCACCAACGAAGTTACGGGCCTATGGTCTCTCTGGCGGATCGGCATCACAACGATGGAATGGAATCACTACCGGATCATGCCTCTGTTCATAGCTGATGGAGGGAAGGTGTTTGCACCAACCGCCAGGCATCTCTGGGACAAGCTTCTGGGTGTGACGCCTAATGTCCGAACGCATCTTGACATGGACAAATCCAAGGAAGCCTTCGATAGAATGGCAGGGATTGCAGAAGAGCAAGGGCGAACCATCTATGATGAGCTTGTTCAAGAACACCAATCGCGTCTGACCCGAGAAAGAGAAAAAGGGGAATATGCCTTCGCGGCCAGGCGTAGTGCTATAGAACGAGTCGGCCTTCCCCAGGTTCGCGACCATCGGTTGAACCTCCTGCGGCAGGAAGAGCAGACGTGGAACGAGGACCTTAAGCGTAAAGCCCAAGTGTATCCTGAAATGGTGCCTCTTATCGTTATCCACGTGAAAGGAGGTGCCCATGAGTAGCTGGCGCGACCAGATTCTCAAGGAGTTCACTCCAAATGTGGCCCGTCTGACACTAGTTGCAGATCCAGATGGGCTTCTACTGGAAGAAGGGATTCTTGAAGGGATACGCGAGCGGGGATTTGAATTGATCCCATTCGAGGATCATGTTGCCTTCCGTTATGCCTATGAAACCAAATTCCGTTCCCGCTGGGACAAGGGAGAGCAGACGGATCTGGTCGTCGCACTCCGCTCAGGAGCCAGCGATCTTGGTTCTTTGCCGTACGATATGCTCCAAGCTGGTCGTCGGTTATCTTTCAACCTTGGAGAGATATTCCCAAACTTGAGCTATCCAGTGATAGCCGCCTTGGACCGCGGAGATCTTGAAGCGCTTTTTGATTCCCAAGAACGACATGCACCCGGCGTCTTAGGCGACAACGCTACAAAAGAGTTCGTTCTGCGACATGTGTTCGAGATCGCGCTTGAACTGATCAGAAAGCCATCTGATCTGCTTCGCGTGCTACTGCGTCGCCATTACCGTGAACAGCGCATTCCGACGATTCTGGATGAACGTTTCATCCAGGTCCTTCGACAGAACGACGGCTTTGAAGGATGGTCGCTCGATTCCATTATCCCTGACCGAGAAGCGTTTTTCGCCTTCCTTCAGGAACGCTGGCCCATTTTTCTCGACCGGTCAACAAAACAGGGCAGCAACGGCATTCAGGAAAATGAGAAATCCTATGGCTTTGAGTTCCCCGGTCCTTCGGATTTACCATTCGATCATGACGACATCCGTGTTTATATCGACAATTTGTTCTATGAAGGACTTCTTGAGGCTGTTCCCCATGAAAAAGCGGAATCGTTGTCAAAAACCTGGCTTGCCATGGGTATCCGAACGGACGAGAAGGCTGATAGGTCGCGCCGCGCGGATGGCCTCCTTAAAACTTTAGCCTCTGCCGTTCCAAAAGAGGATACACAGTATGAAGGCTGGTTCCATTTTGCCAGGACCTGGGCAGAGCTTGTTGCTCTGACTCTTGAATCGGATATGGTCTTGTCTGAATCGACCCGCCAGGAGATGGTAACGCTGCAAACTCGAATTGATTCCGTGCTTGTTTCCTGGCTGAAAAGTCGTTATGCGGGGTTGATCAATCTGCCACCGGTTCCGCCAGTTATGCTCCACCATATTCCCCGTTTCCTTTCCAGATATATAAGCGACGATAAAGAACACAAGGTGGCGTTTGTCCTGTTGGACGGCCTTTCGCTGGATCAGTGGATCGTCATACGAAAGGAGCTTGCCAAGCAACGTCCCAGATATCGTTTCCGAGAAAATGCGGTTTTTGCTTGGATACCGACCATCACCTCTGTTTCACGACAGGCGGCCTTTGCAGGAAAGCCGCCCATCTATTTTCCGAACAGCATCCATACCACTGAAAAGGAGCCTGCGTTATGGACCCAGTTCTGGGTAGACCAGGGGTTGACACAACAAGAAGTGGCATACGCAAAAGGGCTGGGTGACGGCAACTTGGATAGCGTAGCGGTGATGGTTGCCAGGCCGAGGACACGCATCGTGGGGCTGGTTGTGGACAAAGTAGACAAGATTATGCATGGCATGGAGCTCGGCAGTGCGGGGATGCACAACCAGGTTCGACAGTGGGCTGGTCAACCGTTCATGGCAAACCTCATTGATCTGCTTCTGGAGAACAGTTTCCGTGTCTATTTAAGTTCGGATCATGGAAATATTGAGGCCGCCGGATACGGTCGTCCCGCTGAGGGAGCAGTTGCAGACCTGCGCGGTGAACGTGTTCGAATTTACCCCGATTCCTTGCTGCGAGGTCAAGTCAAAGAGCGATTCCCTGACGCCCTGGAATGGCCGCCGATCGGTCTGCCCGAGGACTATTTAGCTCTGCTGGCTCCTGGTCGCTCGGCATTTGTTCGAGAAACCGAACGCCTTGTCGGACACGGCGGAGCTTCTCTTGAAGAAATTTTCGTCCCTCTTGTACAAATCGAAATGAGGGATACATGAACAAACAGAAGGCCCAGATAGGTTTTAGTAGCCAAAGGATTCGATATCAATGGCTTGTGAAAGTCTCTAATCTATTATTAGCTGGAATGACAAGCGACCAAATTAAATCAGAACTCTCTGATTACTTGATGAATTGGCTTCCTAAAAGCAGATCAAAAGAGCGTTCCAGTCGGGATAAAGCTGCCACAATTCTTTTTAGGACATGGATAAGCCCAGATAATTACCTATGTTATTTAAGAGATGATGGGTTGAAGCTGTTAGAATCATCGTCCGCTGAAGAAAAGCGCGCGGTGCATTGGGGTATGATCATGGCAACCTATCCCTTTTGGGGAGATGTGGCGGATTCAGTCGGTAGGTTGCTTAGACTTCAAAACTCAATTGAAACGTCACAGATAAGGAGAAGGATTAAGGAACTCTATGGCGACAGGGAGGTAGTTTCTAGAGCCACCAGGAACGTCATCAGCAGCTTTGTGGACTGGGGTGTTCTATATATAACATCAATAAAAGGCGCTTATATTTCAGGAAAGCAGTATCCGATAAAGGATGCCAAGGTCATCGCATGGCTGGTGGAAGCATCTCTCCATGCTCGTATGAACGGATCAGCCGCCATCAAGGACCTGCTAAACAGCCCAAGCATTTTCCCTTTCCGATTAGCACACATTTCTGCTGAGCAGGTGGTTTCCCTCTCGCCCCGTTTGGATATCCTGCGGCACGGCCTGGATGATAACCTTGTGATGTTGCAAAAATAAGATTTGTCTTAAATGGGTGTGTGCCTTGCCGGATCACGGGTGAAAGAGGGGTTAACCCAAAAACAGCTTTCGGAATTGACCGGTATTCCGCAGAGCCAAATTTCCGAAATGGAAAACGGCAAACGACCGATCGGCAAGAAGCGAGCAAAAATTCTTGCCAAAGCTCTCAAGGTGGGGTACAAGGTCTTTCTTTGAAACAGGGTGCGCATAGGGTGCAAAATGCATCGATATTTTCGTATTTCTTAAATTTCACGGTCAATGAAATCAAGCGGTTATAAAGCTCTGACGATTCCCTGCATCGCCACCAGCTTTGATTGAAAACAGGTCTCTTATTATAGGGGCCTTTTTTGTTTATTACTCTTTTATGGCTTGAAAAGATCGCGGGTTGTGTTATATTGTTTTTGCTGTAACATACTTTTTTTATTTGGGAAACTGGCTATGCTTTGCGGTTTTGAAAAAATTGTTGAAGAACGGATTTTAAAGGCACAGAAAATGGGCGAATTCGAAAACCTTCCCGGCGCCGGAAAACCTTTGGCGTTTGAGGATAACCGTTTTATTTCCGAAGAACTTCGCCTGGCTTATAAAATATTGAAGA
Organism: uncultured Desulfobacteraceae bacterium; assembly: GCA_964410925.1. Classification (GTDB taxonomy): domain Bacteria; phylum Desulfobacterota; class Desulfobacteria; order Desulfobacterales; family UBA11574; genus S5133MH16. Next base: position 16,912 of record CAYPIW010000124.1, on the reverse strand, counting down.
ATGCAGATTGTCTCCCGGTGGAGATTGAATTGAAAAAGGAGATTAAACAAACCGAAGATCTATTGGCGGGGATGCAGGAAACTTCTAAAAAATACCGAATGTTAAAAAAATTAAACTTTTTAATCCTGAAGTTAAACTCAATCCGAGACACATCAATCGCCCATGAAATGCCTCAGGTATATACGGAAAAATTGATCGAACGTTTTGGAAATTCTAAAACGTGCTGAAATCAAAATATCGACGAGACCCTTTACTAAACTGTCAAATTCATGTATTGTAGTTTTAAACTTAAGCTCAAAAGCCCTTTTATTTTTAGCTCTTATAGCAGAGTATAAATTTCGAGATATTTTATGGCGTTAAATAAAAAAGAAAAAGAAGAAAGCCATTTTAAAAGTATTTTGATGGCCTATTTAATTCTGGTTCTCCATGTTGTTTTGATTACAGGATTGGTCCTGCTTGTCATTTTTTTCCGTGGTATTATAAATTACATGATATGGATTTTTCTTGGCGGTACTGCTGCCATCCTTGCTTCAGCCTATCATTTTTATAAGCGTATGAAAATGGAGGGTAAGACGCTTCGGGAGATTCTTAACTCTCATCGGTTTGGCGGTAGAACCGTTGAAGTCAATCTATTAGGAGGACTTGCATCTTTAAAAATCAGCGGTTCAAATGGCCCTCCCGCTTTGGGTACGGCGTCATCCGGACAATTTAAACAACTTGAAGACCCGGATGTCATTCGCAAGAGAGAGTTTTCAGAACTGGTCCGTCTGCTTGAAAACAATCTCATAACCCTTGATGAATATAAAAAATTTAAAGAACAGATGTTCAAGTCATAGAAATGTGATGAGTTTGTTACCATTCCAATTCATCACGAGATTATCAAATATCGTTTATTAAAATCAACGCACCGTAGGGCTCACTCAAAAATAATTTCACATTGAACGCCGACGCATCCCGCCGGGTTGCGTTACGAAAATTTGAAATCTGCTTGATATTCCTTAAGTTTTAGTGCCTTTCCATTCGGGCGTCTCAAGTCCCAAAATGGTAAACTTGTTTTTTCTTAAACCCGTAGCATTTAACAAACTGAAAGGAAATTCGATGAAAAAACTGACCGTTGCACTTCTTTCCGGCGGTATATCTTCCGAACGCGACGTCTCCATTGCAAGCGGCGACCAGGTCTATGAAGCCCTTGATAGTGAAAAATACGATATCATTCGCTATGACCCCAAAACAGACATCTCGCGACTGGTGGCGGATGCAGATACCATTGATGCCGCACTTATCATTCTTCACGGACCCATGGGTGAGGACGGTACGATTCAGGGCCTGCTGGATCTTCTTGGAATCCCTTATCAGGGGTCGGGGGTTCTCGGGAGTGCCATAGGAATGAATAAGCTGGTTTCCAAGCAGCTTTATGAAAAATCCGGTCTCCGGGTTCCGCCTTACATGGTTATAAAACGTGATGACGTCTTAAATCCGAAAAAGTGTGCGGAGCGGTTGGGTCTTCCGTTGGTTGTAAAGCCCATTGGCAGCGGCTCAAGTGTAGGGATTTCCATCGTCAAATCCATAGATCGATTGAACCATGCGGTTGGTAAAGCATTTGCTCATGATGATGCTCTGTTAATAGAGGCATATATTGACGGAATTGAACTCACGGGCGGTGTCATTGGGAATGACAAAATAGAAGCGTTGCCCATTGTAGAAATCATTCCGGATAACTCCTATGATTTTTTTGACTATACCGCCAAGTATACGGCCGGTGCTACACAGGAAATCTGTCCAGCTCGTATTGATGATGCGTTGACCCAAAAGGCACAGGCAATAGCTATAACAGCGCATAGCGCCCTTTTCTGTAAAGGATACAGTCGAACCGACATGATTCTCAAAGATCAAGATTTCTTTGTCCTTGAGACAAATACCATACCCGGCATGACGGCAACGAGCCTGTTGCCTATTGCTGCCGATGCCGCAGGCATTCCTTTCAGCAGACTTCTTGACCGGTTGATCGAATTAAGTATTGAGACGCACAAAACGAACAGGTAATTCAATGATCATCAGGAGCAGCAGGGAACTCAAGGAGCGATTTCATAATCTTGACTCCGGGGATATTTTTCTGGGCGTGTTGACTTTCAAGCATCTAAAACAGTCTGTACTGATCTATCTTCTTGAACGAGGCGTCTTATGCTTTCCATCCGCTCTGTCACAAACCTTAAACCATTCCAAGGCCGCACAGGTAATTGTCTTAAAGAAATGGATGTTGCCCCATACATTCGTTATTACACGGCGAGTGGATCTAATAGATATTATCAATAAATATAACCGGCTTGGTATTGCTTCCGTCGTAACCAAAGAGGACCACATGCATTGCGGTTACGGTATACGCAAGTGGGATACTATTGAAACCGTGTACAATTTCATGGCCCTTTCTGAATCATCCTATCCCTTTGTTATTCAGCCCTTTCTGGAAAACTTTACTGATGTACGCGTCATCGTTGCAGGAGACCACGTGGAAGCTTATGTCAGACATAATCCCAATAACTTCAGGATGAATGTATCAATGGGCGGTAAAAACTATCCTTATGAAGTGGACAAGGATATGGAGGCGTTTTGTCGTGTCGCCATGGAGCAGGGCAAATTTCCCTATGCCCACTTGGATCTTCTGATTACGGATAATGGAGAATATTACCTTTCGGAAATTGCGTTAAACGGCGGAATAAAAGGCGCCCGTATCAGTCGAAAGAAACTCGATAAGAAAAAACAGAAGGTTATAGAAAACCTCGCCGCCATATCCTTGACGGTTTCGTAAAAAGATCGACTTCTGCGTTGTGCTGCATTTCGTAATCATTCAACGTAGAAAAAGTACGCCTCATGATTACGAAATTTGCACGCCTTGAATTTGAACTTTTCACGAAACCGTCATCCTTGAAAGAGGAAAAAGTATACACCCGGAGGATGGGTTCTTCAAAGCTTTAAAAAGGAGGTAGGTTTGAAAATAAAAAACAAGATGTTAAAAAAACTTGACCGATCCCCGGAAGTTGGCATTGTAATGGGAAGTGATTCCGATTTTGAAATTATGGAAGAAACCGCTTCGGTTTTAAAAAAATTCGGGGTACCCTACGAAATGACGGTGGCATCGGCCCACCGGAATCCCAAAAAGACAGCTGAATTTGCATGTTCCGCCCATAAGCGGGGCATAAAAGTTATTGTTGCCGGGGCCGGGCATGCAGCCCATCTGGCAGGGACCCTGGCGGCCTTTACCTGGCTTCCGGTCATCGGCGTTCCCATAGATTCTTCTTGTCTTCAGGGATTGGATTCTCTTCTTTCCACGGTTCAGATGCCTCCAGGTGTTCCTGTGGCTACGGTATCCATTGGAAAACCGGGTGCACGTAATGCAGGGATCCTGGCCGTACAGATACTCGCTCTGTCAAATCAAAAACTTACAAAAATGCTTAAATCATTTAAAGAGGAACTTGCAAAACAGGTTGATCAAAAAGCAAAGCAGGTTAAAGATTTTTCGGATAGACCCGTTACATCCCACATATGAGTTAATCAACGAGGCCGCCCTTGTAATTAAAAACGGCGGGGGGATTGCTTTTCCCACACAGCATCTTTACGGGCTGGGGGCGGATGCATTTAATACGGATGCCGTAACCAGAGTCTTTAAAATAAAACGGCGGTCTTATGATAAACCACTTCTCGTGCTCATAGATAAATCCTATGATCTTACCCGGCTGGTGCAACAGGTTCCTTATGCGGCAACCCGCATTATGGAACGGTTTTGGCCGGGAGCCGTTACCATTGTGTTTAAGGCAAAACATATCCTGCCGATAAATCTTACGGCAGGTACGGAAAGAATCGGGGTGCGAATGCCGGAACATCCGGTGGCTTTAGCGCTGACAACCGCTGTTCAAGGCCCCATAACCGCGACGAGTGCCAACATTACCGGCAATCCCGGATGTTCGCTGGTTTCTGATATGGACCCTTTGATTACGGATAAACTTGATCTTATCATGGACGTGGGGGCGCTCAAAGGAGGTATGGGCTCAACCGTGGTCGATGTTACCGGAGATTCTCTAAAAATTTTAAGACAAGGCGCAGTCTCTGAAAAAGATATTTTTGCCGCCGTTTTCCAAAAATGATAAGATGTTAGAAAGTGCCCATCCATAAGTCGGGTGTAAATCAAGCACTAGTGTGCTTCAGCCCAGTTATCGCCGGATGTTATGTTTACCTTCAGTGGCACCTTGAGGTCCCAGACCCCTTCCATAATCTCTTTGATAAGCTTTTTTACGGTGTCAAGCTCTTCTGGCGGAACTTCAAAAACGATTTCATCATGTACCGAAAGCAGCATGGCGGCCTTCAGGTTTCTTTCACTGAAGGCGGCATCCACGTGGATCATGGCAAGCTTTATGAGGTCTGCGGCCGTTCCCTGGATAGGCGTGTTGATGGCGGTACGCTCTGCAAACTCTCGCACGGTTTTATTGGCGCTGTTGATATCCGGCAGATACCGGATTCGACCCAACAAGGTGCTTGTCTTTCCGGTTTTTCTGGCAGAACTGATCGTCTGATCAACAAATCTTTTCACACCGTTATATCGTGCGAAATAATTGTCTATATAAGTCTTGGCCATCTTGCGGCTTATGTTGAGTTCTTTGGAAAGACCGTAAGCGCTCATGCCATATATGATGCCGAAATTGATGGCCTTGGCCTGCCGTCTGAGTTCCGGAGTAATAAATGACGGGAAAACCTGAAACACTTCGGTTGCCGTTCGGGTGTGAATGTCCTCGTCATTTTTAAATGCCTGTATCAGGATTTGATCATCGGCACAATGAGCCAGGATTCGGAGTTCTATCTGGGAATAATCCGCAGATACCATGGTCCAACCCTGCCTGGGAATAAATGCTCTTCGAATTTCCATGCCCTGGTCGGTCCGGATGGGTATGTTCTGAAGATTGGGATCAGAGCTGCTGAGGCGGCCGGTGGCTGTGACTGTTTGATTGTACGAGGTATGAATCCGTTCGGTTCCCGAATGGACAAGATCAAGCAGGGCGTCGGTATAGGTGGATTTCAGCTTGGAAAGTGACCGATGTCTTAAAATAAGTTCAGGAAGTTCATGCTGGTCCGCAAGGTCTGTCAACACATTAACATCCGTGGAATATCCGGTTTTTTTTATGGTTTTCTTTTGAACCGGCAGCTTGAGTTTTTTAAACAGGATATGTCCGAGCTGCTGGGACGACCGTATGTTGAATTTTTCTCCTGCAATGGAATATATGCTGATTTCAAGCTGTTCAAGCTGGTGTTCAAAGGATTTTGAAAGATTGCGAAGCTTATCCTTGTCCACGCATATTCCGGTCATTTCCATTTTCATCAAAACCGGAACAAGAGGCATCTCGACCTTTTCCATAAGTTCCATAAGATCCAATTTCTCCAGCATGGGCTTCAGCACATGGTACGCCATAAGGGTAATATCCGCATCTTCGCAAGAATACGGCCCGGCTTTTTCCAGAGGAACCTCGGCAAAACTTATACTTTTTTTGCCTTTGCCGGTAACATCTTCGTAGGTAATGGTGTTATGATCCAGAAAATCCTGAGAGATCTGGTCCAGATTGTGGGCGCGTTTTGAAGGGTTAATCAGGTAGGACGCCAGCATGGTATCAAAAACAACACCGGCCAGATGTATATGGTAGTGCTTAAGAACGATCCAGTCGTATTTTATGTTCTGGCCGATCTTTTTAATGCCGGGGTTTTCCAGCACGGGTTTCAGCACATTCAATACGGTTTTAAGTTCAAGCTGATCGGGAACGTCAGGATAGTCATGGGCAAGAGGGATGTAAAAGGCTTCATGAGATTTCACTGAAAAGGAAAGACCCACAAGCCGGGCTTTCATGGGATCTCTGGAAGTGGTTTCGGTATCTACGGCAAACAGATTCGTTGTGTTAAGACGCGTAACCAGATCAGAAAGAGACGTTGCATCCAAAACCATAACATATTGTTTTTTTGAAAGATCAGCCTGTTTGGGAAAATCTTTTTGCAACTGCCTGAATTCGAGCAATTTAAAAAGAGAGGAGAGTCTGGCATTATCGGATTCCTTGAGCTTAAAATCCTGGGGGGTAAATGCTATGGGCACCTGGGTGTTTATTTTAACCAGCTCTCTGCTTAAAAAGGCCTGTGTCTTGTATTGAACAAGGTTTTGATATTGCTTTTTCTTTGTAATCCTATCCAGTTGTTCGTACAGGCAGTCCATGCTTCCGAAGGTCTTTATCAGTGCCAGGGCGGTTTTTGGTCCGATGCCCGGCACACCGGGAATATTATCCGACGAATCGCCGGAAAGACCCATGACGTCGATCATCTGGACGGGTTCAACACCAAAAGATTCCCTGACGGTCTGTATGTCTATGGTTTCGTCTTTCATGGGATCCCAGATAATGGCCGTGTCTGTTACGAGTTGAAGGAAATCCTTATCCCCGGTAACCATAACAACAGAAAACCCGGCTTGTTCAGCCCTGAGTCGAAACGTTCCGATGAGATCATCAGCCTCAAATCCCTGCATTTCAATAACCGGTATGTTGAATCCCTGGGTTATATTTTTTATATGCGGGATCTGAACCGACAAATCTTCCGGCATGGGAGGACGATTGGCTTTGTAGTCTTTGTAGATTTCGTGCCTGAACGTCGGTCCCTTGGCATCAAAAAACATGACCACATATTCCGGGGACCGGTCTTCAATAAGTTTTATTAGGATGCGGGTAAATCCGAAAGTGGCGTTTGTCGGGAGTCCCTTTGAATTGGTTAGCCCCCGGATGGCGTGATAGGCACGATAAATGTATGCGGTTCCGTCTATCAGATATAGTGTTTTATTTTTTTTCATAGTTTCGATTGCGTACGAGAGATGGGTATTGGTTGACATGAATATTTTACTGCATTAAATTTTAACCTCTTGCCTCGGGCAGTTTGCCTTGTATCATCAATTGACCAAAACAGCAAGAATACTTCACTCAAGGAATTATGGCATGAAAACAGGCCGGATCATTACCCGGGATGATATTAAAAATCCGTGCATATTGTCAACGTATTCAGAAATCCTGCACAGATTATACCCCATGCACCCGAAGCCATCCGGCTTGAACCCAAAGTTTTCCGGATGCAGCTTGATGTAGAAAACTGGGAAGTGGCAGACCTGTTGACGGCAGCGGGGATTGATGTTGTCATGGACAGATGTATAGAGGTTGAACATGAGAGGCTCTGTAGCAAGAACGGCTTATAGAGAAAAGCGCCGCAAAGCCAAGCAAAGCAACTGCTATTGCTGCAAAAAAAAAGCTCCTTTTTGCTGGAGATGCCGCTGCGGTTTTACCATTTGCCAGGAATGCATGTTGGAAAATTTCTGGGGAATGTCGTGCAACGGTATAACCTGGCAGTGCCCGGACTGCGGAGCGCACAATGGTTTAGGAAATCAATAGCAGTCCGATTAACAAGAGTGTGGTTTCCTTGTTCATTTATATCCCGAGAATTTCTGCGATTTGTTTCAGGCTTTGGATATGAAAATCGGCGGAAAGGGACCGGTTTTTATAAGCCACAAAGGGCACCCCCACCGCCCTTGCCGCGATTTCGTCCAATTCCGAATCTCCCACATAAAGAGAATTAAATGGCTCTATCCCGAAATGCTCCAGGATCTTAAACAGTTGATCAGGATGTGGTTTGGGGTGATCTACTTCATGGGAACAGACGACCAGATCAAAATACCCGCCCAGACCGTGTTCGCTGATAACCCGGTCCATTGTATCTGATCGGTTTGTGGCAATGGCAGTTTTGTATCTGGGCCGGAGTTTTTCGAGTAACAGCTTTAAAGACGGTTCCATTTTCATATATTTTAAAAACGGAAGATAACTCATTTTGTTGCGATAGGCTTGTGCTGCTCTGAACTTCTCCTCATCGGGGAAAAGATTCGCAATTGCCTGGTCTGCGGTATGGCTGTGACAGTATGCAAACTGCTCGGCCGTAAGGGCCGGCTGGCCGAAATGGTCCAAAATTTGGTTATAGTAAGCGGTGTTCGATTCCGTTGTATCAAACATAACGCCATCGCAGTCAAAAACAACAATTTTAATATGTTTCATACCTATTTTTTACCACCGGGCGGCCGGTCAAAAATATTGCCGTACACACGGATGCTAATCTCCGGTCGTATTTTGCTATCTGTTTTTAATCTTATTGTTTCAAAGTAGCGCCCCTTTTGTTTTTTCAGATTGGCCACTGTCAGAACATACTCTGTCTTTTCTGATTGGTTGGCTTCCTCCAGTTCATAGCGAATGTATTTTTTACGAACCGTCCGGTCTCCAACCATTTTGAAAGGATAGTTTTCTTCAGGAATTATTTTTACCGTTCCCTTTATGGGATCTCCGGTAAAACCGTTCAAAATGACTCTATTAGGGATGATGCGAACAAAATTATTGACATTGCCAATAATGGTCAGGTTCAACAAGGGTGTTACCGGGGAATCGGTTTTGACCGCTATTCTTTTTGCTAACGTTCTGCCGCCATATCCATTGGTATTGACTTTAATGGTTATTTTTCCCTCACCGCCGGGAGGAATTTGCCTCGTATAAGAGACAGCAGCACACCCTCACCCGGTTCTGACTGTTTCAATTTTCAACGGAGCGGTTCCCTTGTTTTGCACGATAAAATCGTGTGTTATTTCAGTTCCCTCTAAAACCGGATCGAACTTATAAAGACTTTCCGAAACAATGACGGGCTGCACGTTAAGGGTGTTAATTCCGTTCCCGAAAGAACCGGTTTGAAAAAAAAGAATGCAACATGCGAGAACAAATACAAGAAGAGTTTTCTGTTTCATATATAACATCCTAATAAAAATTAATCTTCCGTTCGTTTACAGCAACCTGGTTCATGGTAATTCCAACAGTAAACTAGTTTTAAGTCGCATGCTTTTGAATGTCAAGATGCATCTTTTTCATTTTTCTTCCGGCATGATCCCGGTTTTTTTAACCGGATTTTTTTAAATGGATAGGCACTAACTCAATTTTTTCAACGTTGCCCGTATGTGTATCAACAAGACAGAAACTGGGAAGACCGTCTTTTCCCATTATTTCACCGGGATTCAAAAGAATGGTCCGATCATTTTTTTTTAAATAATACTTATGGGAATGACCGAAACAGACAAGGCTATACTTACCACCGGCCGCAAGTCCTTCTCCCACAATTCCGTGATGTGTAAACGCTATTTTAAAACCGTCCGTATCAACCAGCCCCACGGGATCATACAGGGTGACGTTTGTTAAAGACGTAAGAGAAAACTTTGTGAGAAGGTATTTATCGCCGTCATTGTTTCCGAACACACCGTGAACCGGAATGCCGCTCTGATCAAGTTCCGCCAGCGCAAATGGCGCTATAAAATCACCGCAATGAATTATCATTTCAGCATTTCGTTTCTTGATTATTTCAAGAGCGTTACGCAAATTCCATATGTTATCGTGGCTGTCACTCATCACCGCTATAATCATATTTCAACCTTTTTTATTTTCTTTAACTTTTATCGTGTATAACCATCTTAACAGACAGAAAATTTTATATTGAAGATAGTTGTCATAATACCACAAACGGCAAAAAGTTCAAAGGAGAAATTGAAACTGCCAAAAGGAGGGTCATCCCATAACGTATGCTTTTGACGAATCTAAATTTTTATTCAAAAAACTTTGTGGAGCATAAAATGGCTTGATGAAGAATTAGAAGGTGAATTTTGGGCGTCTATTAGTGTTTGACAGTAAAACCGCATTTCTATATAATTATAAAATTGAGTTTTGAACTCAGTTGTTCGAATTCAAAGCCATTTATTATTTTCATTCATGAAATCATTACGCAGAAATTGGAGCAGGATGATAATATAGCATATATGTAACTATTATAAATGGTTAGATTAACCATAAAGACTCTGTGTTTAAAATGCTGTGACAAATATCGTCAAATTAAACGACAAAATAAGATTGCAGAATTTGAATGTAAAAAATAAAACAAACCCGGTATGGTAAAATCAAAGATAAACCGTGATCATTCCAATAAAGCGCTCCCCTGTAATCCAAATCCTCCGGATGTGGATGTTGTTTTTCTTATCGTTTAAGGTTTAGATATTCTTGGTTTTAATCTTTTATCAAGCTCGCTTCTTCTTTCCTTTCCGGATCTGCGTTCAGGGATATGCATGGTATGAAAAAATATTCGCCGCTATTTTATTTTTATTTCATTGATAACAATTGTTGACAAAACTTAACCAAATCATGTATTAATTGACCATATCGCAATCTCGAAGGTTTCTTGTCATATGTAAGAGATATTTTCCTTCCAGAATTATTCTTGAATTTCTTACCATCGATTGTTGTAAGGTTTTTTCCCAGTTCAACTTTCTCTATTTTACTTTAAACAAGGGGAGTGATGCTATTTTTTTGTGGAACCGGTTTTAAACGCAAACAAAAACTAAGCTGATACGAAGAGTTCAATGGCTTTTCGTTTGAGTGACAATTTTTAAAAGGTTGGTGAAAATGAATTCTGTAAGCAAATTTAAGCAAATGTTAATAGACCGATTGGAGGCGAAAGGGTTAGAAAAAGACACCATTCCAAGCTTTATCAGGAGCATGAGAATCTGTTTTGCTACTAACCCCAAAATGAATCATTTGAAAGCCAATAGACAGCTTCACTTTTTGGGTTGGAATGATATTGAGGTGGATTTTCATACGTTGCAGCTATCGATAGCATGTTTTGAAGCAGAAGGTATTATAACCGGTCTTTCAACTTAATAACCAAATACATGTAACAAAAATGAATAAGGAACCATGTGCATTAAATTCAAGATATTTCAAAAACGATCTCCCCTTCCTGCCGGAGCTAAACCTGGAGGTATGCAAGGCTTTTTCATAGAATCAATTCAGGTTAAGCTACAACGGCTTTATTCCATAACATTTTTCAGTTATCATCCGTTACACTGTGAAAAATCCTGCATGATGTTACGGGCCATCGCATTTTTACATTCGACCGGGCATTGGGCCAGATCTGAAACATTTTTGCAATGCCCTTCACACGTCGGGCTTCCAAATTTGACTTCCATGAACGTGCTCCCCTTATACAGCGATAAGAAAGCCTCCACTTCCACCGCCAGAGTTGTATTACATCGACTTCCCTCCAAAACATGATTGAACAGGTAGTGGCCAGATTCGGTTTTTTTGAAGTTGATTTGGAACCCTACCAAACATACAGAGGGATCTTCCAAAAAGTCGTCTCGGGTCTTCCAGATGTATGCGCATGTTGGGCAAATCTTGAACGGATTCATTTTTAGCAGCTCTTTGAATAAATAAATATCTTACATCTTATATTTTTCTTTTAAACTTTCTAATTTTATTAAGTACTGTTTACGATAAATAAGATTTTTCTGGTTGCTGATATCATTAATTGAAAGATCTATATGCGGTCTGATGTCAATGCCGTTATGGTTCAGAATTTTTTCATTTGCCTTGTCAAGAATCAGAACACAATAGTAACTGGTTAAAATTCTAGTTTTCGAATCTCTACGTAACAGGTAGCTTCTCCCGGCTATCGTGTTCATGAAAAATCCGGCATACTCATATAAGAATTGCAGGGAAGGGCATCCTTGCACCTCCGCTTTACAGCATTTATCCAATGTGTAAAATGAAAAGAAAGTGGGCATTATAGATTCAAAAATATCATTTTCATTCTTAAGTATTTCCTTTATAAGTTTAATTCGCTTATTGCCTAACACCCTGTAAAAGTGTGCCATATTATGCGTTAAACTGACGATATCTCTTGTTTCTCCTGTAGCTATCGGTAGAGTCTCCGATAATTTCTTTACCATTTGCTTAAACAGGTCATAAGTTCCGTGCTCTAATTTTTGAAGTATTATATAATCCTTTCTGTCTAAGTATATAAAAAATGATAGAATTTGCCGTTTTAAATCCTCACAGTCAGTATTTTCCCCTTCTGGATACATTAAGGTTGCTTCTTCCCCGAATACTTCTGTTAGCTTTTCTTTGGGAATAAGTTTTTCTTTATGTAATGCCAGTTCTTCCTCCAACTTGTTAATCCCTTCTTCCAGTTTCCAGTTCTTTTCTTCAAATTCTTTTTGCTCCTGACTTATAGCAGTAACAAGCTCTTTTTTATGCCAATTGATAATTTGTTTATATGTAAAATAACCTATGAATCCAACAATTACAGTTATAATCGATATTTTTATGAATTTTTCCATTTCCGTTTCGACCTATATCCTTTTTTCTGCTAAATCCTCTGCGTTGGGATTGGTTTCTTCCAGCCCGGCTTTTCCGTTGGTCAAATAGCCATACACTTTTGCAAAGAAAGCTAAATTATAATATTGATCGCATCTTCGAATGAAAGGAGTTTAAGGACTTTGTCAACCCTTTTATTCTCCTTTGATAGGGTAAACACATTTGATTTCGTTACAGCGCAGCGCTCTCTTTGTATTGGGATTTAAATGTGTTTGTCCTGAGGTCCTATTCATTGCACATTGAAATATTGCTAAAAATATGATATAAGTATTTTCAAATATTTTCAAATTATTTTTTTTGCGGAACGTAATACTGAAAATAATTAGGAAGAAAAAATATAAACGTATGCGAGAAGAATTCTTTTGTAAACGTCCTTCATCGATGTTTTTCTGCCAAATAAAATCGTTTTCAAAATTCCAGTCCATGTCAAGTCGATGAATGGCACCTTTCATATCATCATGGGGTTTTTCGTTCCCATCGATAAATTCCCCGTCCTGTTCGCTGGATAATGCCCTCTTTGTGAGCTTTATAGATCACGTTCCGGATTTTTTTCTCATCCAAACCGGTTTTTTCTTTCAAAATGGAAACATCAACCCCTTTTTTTGACTGTTTGATTGTATTTAGGATCTGCGCAGTATTTGTGAGCCCTATGGTTTTACTTTTAGCAGGAGATTTTTTATCCGGGTTTTTTTTGCGTGTTTTGACAACATGTGTTTTTGCAGTTTTTTTCGATCCGGTCCTTTCAGATGAAATTTTACGAGTTTTTTTCTTTGAACCTGTTTTTAATTCGGGTTTTCTTTTTGTTAATTTGGTTTTGGCAGGTTCCATAGCTTTTTTATAGGTTTTTTTGTTAGTGGATAGTTTTTCCTCGCTTTTCGGCGGATTAAAATCCATATGATCTTCCATATCAATACCGAATATACCGGAAAGATCCGATTCTGCAATGGTTCTGGCACTTGTTTTTTCCGCCGTTTTCAACAAGTTGTAACTTTGATCTGTTATGGTCTGTTGTATCAGGTCATCTATATTGGCTTTCCGGAGTTTGAAAAACAGGCTCGGGGAATCATCAAGACGGGCACCTATCCCGTACAGTGTGGCGGCCACATGTTTGCACATATAGGCCCAATCCGGGCAGCTGCAATTAAATTCAATCTCTTCCGGTGACGGAAACAATCCCTGTCCCCGGGCAGTAAATATTTCACCCAGAGCTTTGGGAAACTTTCCGGCCAAAAGTTCCGGCAATGAATCCAGTTTGTCTGCACAGGCCGCCTTGATGTTTTGCCAGATTTTTTTGTTTATTCCTTTTATGTTAATAATAACCGTATATGGGTTCGATCTTGTTCCCTGAACCAGGGATTCGACCTTTCCGGGACTGATTTGAAGGTCCAGTACCGCACCATGGCGAACATAACTGCGGCCACGGCCGATACGGTTGCTGTAATCCGCATACCGCTCCAGATTATGATTCCATGCTTTTCCCCACCAGGTCCTTGCAATGGTATTTCCTCCAATAATAATCGGCTCAATATCAGGATTTTTCTTTTTAAGTTGTTTTAATTTTTTTGCTGCTTTGGCAATTTTTTCCCCAACAGATACATAACGTGGATAACCCCAGTATGACATTTATCACCTCTTCGTTTAATGATCAGCGATTCTATAATTTAAGTTTAAAAAGGTCTATCAATTCTTCGTTCTTCATTTCGGTTATCAAGGACTCGCCGGAAGCGGCAATAAGGTCATTGGACAGGCGAGCCTTTTCTTCCAGCATCATATCGATTCGTTCTTCAACGGTGCCCTTGGTTAAAAACTTGTGAACAACAACGTTCTTTTTCTGCCCAATCCTGAAGGCCCGGTCCGTGGCCTGATTTTCTACCGCAGGGTTCCACCAGCGGTCAAAATGAACCACATGGTTGGCTTCCGTCAGATTCAATCCCACCCCGCCGGCTTTTAAGGACAGCACCATGAACGGGACATATGCAGGACTTTGAAACTGCTCAATAAGTTTTTTTCTTTTACCCACCGGAACACTTCCGTGCAGGATCAGACCGTTTTGCTCAAAAATACCTTTTAAAAATTCAGCTAGGGGTTGGGTCATCTCCTTAAATTGAGTAAACACAAGAACTTTCTCTCTTTTTTCATATATGGTTTCACAGATCTCCCGGAGTCTTAAAAATTTACCGCTTTCATTTTCATCAAATTGGCCGGTTCCCAGATACTGATCCGGGTGGTTGCAAAGCTGTTTGAATTTCATCAGGGATGCCAGAATAATACCTTTTCGCTGAATTCCCTCGGTGTGGACAATAGCTTCTTTTATGTCATCAGTCAATTTTTTATACAACAGGATTTGTTTTTTGCTCAACGTGGCGTAAGTTTTCATCTCGATCTTGTCCGGCAGATCAGATATAACTGATTTGTCTGTTTTCAACCGCCTTAAGATATAAGGGCTTATCAGCTTGCGCAGTCCGGAATAACCCGAATGATCGTGGCTTATTTTTTTTGAAAACTGCTTAAATTCGCTGGCATTGCCCAACAGCCCGGGGTTTAAAAAATCAAATAAAGACCAAAGATCTGACAGTCGATTCTCAATGGGTGTTCCGGTCATGATGATTCGGTTACGGCAGTTGAGGTGTTTTATGGCCTGGGTCTGTTGGGTACCCGGATTTTTTATGGCCTGGGCTTCATCTAAAATGACATAGTTCCACGAATGGGATTGAAGCCATTTGTATTTTTGAACCAGTCCATAGGTCGTAATCACCAGATCGGATGCCTTCAAAACCGCTTTATTTTTTACGTTTGCCTTTGCTTCTGAATTTGAACCGGGATGGGCTACAACATATTTCAAATCAGGAGAAAAACGCCGTATTTCATTGACCCAGTTGGAAATAAGAGAAGCGGGTATGACCAGGAGGCTGGCTTGACGACTTGAGTCTGATTTTTTGAAATCGGATGCGATCAGATTCAAAAAGGCAAGCACCTGGACGGTTTTCCCCAGCCCCATATCATCGGCCAGGCAGGCACCAAAGCAAAGTGAGTGTAATAAAAGCAGCCAGTCCAAACCGCTTTGCTGATATTTCCTTAGCTTGGCTTTAAATGTTTTACCGGGTTTTTGTGAAGAAATCAAATCCGGATTGAGCAATTTTTTAACGACCGACGCGAGCCAGTCCCCATTTGAAACACTGCAGGTTATTTGAGCAGCATCAACATTTAGCAGCGTTTCAGGCTTTAGCTGTAATCGGAGGGCATCTTTCAAACTCAAGCCCTGTTCTGCCATTAATTTTTTTGCGTTTTCATATGCATCCAGGGTTTGTTTCAGTCTGTCAGGGTCCACCGCTACCCATTTATTTTTGATAAAGGCAAGCCCTTCGGATTCCTGCAGGATTCGTTTTGCCTCTTCTTCTGAAATGGCAGTATCACCGAGATTCAGCCGCACATCAAAATTCAAAAGTGCATCCATACCCACCAGTGAGGGTTTTGTGTTGCCCACACGGATATTGATTCCCAGCCTTAATGGTTTTCCCTTCCACCAATTGGGAATGCGGCACAATATGCCGCACTCTTCATAAATCGTGACTTCCTTTAAAAATGAAAAAGCTTGCGCCGGTTTCCAGGACATGGGGTAAAACAGTTCTCCGCTGTTAAGAAGGTCAGATAAAAAATGGCTTTTCCTGGCAGCCAGATGCACGGTTACCAGAAGTTCCAACAATTTCTCCTTTTGATTTTCATATTCTTGTAATGCATATTTAAGGGGCAGGTGCTTTGATTTTCCCTGTTTGTTCAGCCGGGTCGAATACGTGGCCAAAAACGCAAAAGGATAATCTTCGTCTTTATTTTCTACCAGATGAAAAAATACCCTGCCCACCAGATGTACATCAGGACTATATGTTCGGATAAATTCCTCAACGGTTCCCTTGTATGATTTTATGGCACGCGAAAATGCCGTATTCAGTTTTGACCACACAGTTTCAAGCAATTCAGCGTTTATGTATTCGGAGCCGGGCATCAAAGGGGCGCTGTCTGCAAATGTAACGAGCTGGTTTTTATCAATAGCAATGTCGGCGTTATGGCGAAGGGTTTCCAGTTCAGGTGTGCGGCTCAGTTCCCGGGCAAACTGCCCCGCAAAACTTCGCCAGTATTCAAGGGAAGGAGTAAAGGTAATATTTTTATCACAAAACCCCAAATAAAGAAGTCCGGCATCGGCATCGGCGGTAAACCTGTTGAAGATTTCCTGTTGCAGTAACCAGTTGCTTTTATTTATGGTTTCTTTTGTTTCGATCCATTCTGTCTGCAGTGAGCCGTTTGGCATCACCACAACATTCAATTCTCTGTTCATTGTCTACGCTTATGCCATACACAAGTTAGTTCGTGTCCATCCATAAATCGGCATATTTTGCCTTATGAAAAATTAAAAAGGTAAGCGTTGAGCAGTCTTACTCTGAACCACTGGCCTTTATCGTCTACTTAATGAGCATTTGCTCATTAAGGGCTTCTTCTGAAAACAGTGCTCCTGCTTGTTTAGGGGCTATGTAGTTTTTTTAAGACTACTATGCCAGTTGTTTTCTGGATATGGTCAAAAGATTTGCGGATACAATCGATGCCCATACGTAACTTTTAAAGGAACGCAA
>CAYPIW010000123.1:0-9953 GCA_964410925.1 uncultured Desulfobacteraceae bacterium | reverse complement strand
ATTAAAATTGCCCATAGTATGGCTTTAAAAAATATCCCATATTTATTCCTTCCCGTATACCTGGTGTCAGGTTTCAGGTGTCAGGAATCGCCAGACCTGACACCTGAAACCAAAAAAGTCCTGGATAGCAATTAACAAACTGGTAATGCACCCCTTTAAATTGACCTGGAAGATGCTTAGACACGTTCGCTCAGTATGGCCATATGTCTCTGCATTAATATTTCATATACTGTTGTGGCGTGTTTTCGGTAATATATTTTACCGCATTATAAATACAAGTCCTGATCGCCTTTTCCATGGGGGTTTTTGCAAATCCGCCTAAACCACCTCCCATGCCGCCACTGCCGGTGAGTGCGAGAAGCCCGGCACCCATATCGACACTTTTGCCCTCACCTTCTACGCGGGTTGCCGCTAACACTTCAGATGTACTGGTGTCAACAATACGGATATCCATGGCCATGGATGATTTTTTTAAAGCACCTCGAGCAGCTCCAAACAGGGCGGAAGCTTTACCAAGCATACCGCCTCCAAGTCCGCCGCCGCCCCCGGATGTGCCCGGTTCCCATCCGGTTATGGCAGCCATAACCAGCAGATCCGCCCCCTTGATTCCGCCTTTTTTAATACCGCTCTTGTCAGCATAACCTTGTCCGGTTAATTGCATTTCCTCTTTAAGCGCATCAACATTCATACGCTCCAAGACCCGATATCTTTTGCTCTGCACCATAGCGGTGGTCAGCATGTCTTTTAAACCGGTCATATACCCTGAATTCCGCTCATGGGTAACCGTGTACGATTGCCCGCCGAATCCCGAAATCTTGGTGGTACTGCTGTCTCCTCCGACTTCCCATCCAAATTTGGCCACCGCGACTTTGGCCCTGGGGCCGCTATAGGGTGGAAGTTGCATCTCCTCTCCCGTATCTGTCTTTGCGGTCGGCTTGACCATGCTTTCCATACATCCGGATGTCATAAAAAAAACCAGAAACGGAATCAGAACAACTAAAGATAATCTCTTTTGCATTGCAACCTCCTTGAATAGTTTTGTTTTTATGAATAAAACAAACTTCGAAACTAATTTGTTTTTGTTTCCACAGTTGCACGGAATAGAATGAATTTATAAAATTTTAATTCAAAGAAATTAAACTGTCAATTAGAAATATAGATACCAACGGACTCGGGACCGAGCTTCTCCCAGGCCCTGACTTCATATTAACTTCACTTCATATCCTGCCATATTCAGCTTGTGGGCTATTTTTTCAACGTGTTCGGGGCCTCGGGTTTCGAGTTCCAGATCCACTCGTGTAATGTAAAGAGGCAAATTTCGTGCGAGACGGTCATGATAAACATGCAGGATGTTTGCCTTAAGTCCGGATATCAGGGCCAGCAATTGAGCCAAAGAACCGGGGGCGTCGGTTAAACGCACCCTTATGCGCATGATCCTGGCATTTTTTAATAACCCCTGAGTCAGGATGCGGCCTAACAGAGAACTGTCCACATTCCCCCCGCTGATCAAAAGAACCACTCTGCTTTCCCGGGGAACCGTAACGGAGCCATTTAAAAGTGCCGCCAGGGGGACCGCCCCTGCGCCTTCGGCCAGTATTTTTTTTCGTTCCAGAAGCAACAGCATTGCCGCCGCAATCTGATCTTCCTCCACTAACACCACATCATCAACATAGTTTTTTATAATTTCGAAATTCAGATCCCCCACCTGTTTAACGCTAATTCCATCGGCAATGGAGTGATGAGAATCGACACTCGTGATTTTCCCGCTGCGATAGGATTCATAGGCTGATGGACAGGCTGCAGACTGAACGCCGATGACTTTAACTGACGGTCTGATCGATTTTACTGTGGATGCGATACCTGAAATAATGCCTCCGCCCCCAATGGGTACAAGAATCATATCGGTCTGTTTAAGATCTTCCAGAATTTCCAGCGCCATAGTCCCCTGCCCCACAATAATATCAGGATCATCAAAAGGATGAATAAATCTTTTCCCCTCCAAAGCGATTTGTCGAGCCTTGTCAATGCATTCTTTCAAACTCTGCCCCTCGATCACCACATTGCCGCCATAACCGCGCGTAGCTTCTTGTTTTGTGATGGAGGCCCATTCGGGCATAACGATGGTTGCCGGAATAAGCGCCTGCCTGGCGGCCAGAGCCACTCCTTGAGCATGATTTCCTGCAGATGCAGCTACTACGCCCCCATGACCTGTTTCATCTTTATGAGACAAAATGCTATATGTTGCCCCTCTGATTTTGAAGGACCCGGTTTTCTGAAGATTTTCCAATTTGAGGTAAATTTCTCCGTCGAACATGTTGCTCAACGAAGATGAATAGATCAGCGGGGTTTTAATAACCGCTCCTTTAATCATTTTTGCGGCCTGTTGAACATGCTCAACGGAAATCATATGTCTATCCTTTCCTGCTTAACCCTTTTTCAACAGTGGCTTGATGGATTGCGGATTTTATTCTATTTATTTTTTACTAGCTGTGCAATAATTCATTTTGTTTTCCAATAACAATCCGTAACCGTTCACAGGTTCGGGGTTCAACGTTCGGGGTTAAGAACAAAAAGGCATTGAAGATCCAAAGTCCCCGTTACAAATTTTCATTTTCCCAAGCGGGTGCCAATTCGTCTCAAGCTTTGGATTAAGTATAAGAGTATAATTATTTGTTATTTTGTATTATATTTCAGGATATGCATATGAAACTCAGCTGCTGGCTTGAAGAACGATTACTTGAGGTTGTTGATTTTTTCTATACTGCGTGGCCACAACCATTCCCCGGTAGAAAACGACTAAAACAGTGTAAAATTGTTTCACATCGGGGAGAGCATGATAACAGAACGGTTTTTGAAAATACCCCCGCCGCATTTGATAGAGTGAGAGAAGCCGGCGTGTGGGGGATAGAATTTGATGTTCGTTGGACCAAAGATCTGCAACCGGTTGTTTTCCATGACAGGACCCTTCAAAGAGTGTTCAAGTCTGATATAGAGGTAAACAAAGTAACCCTTTCCGAGTTAAAAGAACAGTGCAACCTGATCCCTTCTCTTTCCGAAGTAATTGAAAAATATGGCAAAACCTTACACCTTATGGTTGAGATAAAGGAAGAGGAATATCCTGATCCTGTATACCAGAATAATGTGTTGAAAAATCTTTTCGATCCGCTGACGCCTCAAATCGATTTTCATTTCATTTCTCTGCGGCCTGAGATGTTCATGTTGATCAACTTTGCCTCTTCGTCAACATTTCTTCCCAGCGCCCGGCTCAATGTCAACCGGTTAAGTCATCTGGCTCTTTTGAAAAATTACCGGGGAATCACAGGACACTATTTCTTAATCACGGATAGCATACTGAAAAAACACCATCAGCAGAATCAATGCGTTGGAACCGGGTTTATTGGTTCTAAAAACTGTCTCTTCCGTGAGCTCAACAGGGGGGTAAAATGGATTTTTTCAAATAATGCGGTAGAGCTTCAGAACATATGCAATATGCTTCCGGTACCATAATCAGTGTAAAAAAACACATAAAACGAGAAACCATTTCCCTACAAATTTGATGCAAGCTTAAGCTGGTTTTTATTAATGCTCAGATGAAATTCCGGCTGAATGAACTCGTGATGGTGTTCAACGAATGGTATATAGACCAAGAGATAACTTTTCGGTTTTATTGTTATATCACTGAGTATGGGAAAAAGGTCTTTTTGCGGCTTCATAAAACTGGCCAGATTGATCGTAAGGCTCTCAATGGCTTCCTCAATCGGTAACGTTACGGGATGAAGTGGATCGTCAGGCAGTTCCCTGACCAGTTTTTGCTGGGGTTGTGCAAGGGTTATATTACGTGCAAGGTTTACGAAAACCTGGGGTCTGACCTTGAAGGCCATGGCCCAAAACCGAAATTCCACATCTTCCCATTTTTTCTGAACCACTTTCGGTATATTGGCAATCCTGACCAGATCCGCGTAGGAATCGAGAGTTATTCCGATTACATCCGTTTCTATACGCCAGAAAGGCAGATACATAATGTTTTTCTCTTTTGTCGACATAAAACCGAATTTCAGTTTTTTAAATCCATCTTCATCCGGCCTCCATACCGAATCGCAGTTTCTGCAGTTCAAAACCAAAGCATTTCGGTGGCCTTCTAAATCCCACCCGCAGGCCGGACAAAGCGTAGGGATAAAATTGATTCGCCCGTCGGGACGTCCGCCCTGAAGGAGTGTTGCGTCAAAACCATCCGGCAGTACCGGCGAAACCGGCTTGTTCAATACAGCGTCAAACAATTTATCCTCTGCATAGAAAGGAGAATAAATAAGACTGAGTGTTTCACCGATATGTGACTGGTGATAAATCGGTTTGGGTAAAGAAGTGTTGAAACGACGTTTAACACGATCCATTGCCAGCTTAAAAGACCGGGTCGGCTTCAGAAAATACCCTCTGCTTTCCGCCGTAACAAAATTAAGTTTAAGGGCCTGACTGCGGAGCCCAACGGAGATTGGAAAATAATCGGATTTCACGGCCTGTTGACTGACATCTATAAACCTGTGTTTTATGCCGCTTTCCACGCACGAAAAAAGCATGCCTTTAAATCTCCAGTATGGGAAAAACACCAAATTTTTATTTTCCGGGGCAGCGTTGGGAAGCATATAGCGGAAAAATTTATTTTGAAGCAGATAAGATTTTACTCGACAGAACTCGCAGGCAAATAATCGATCTGTTTCTTTCAGGGTAGCAGGCGCTCCGCACTGGGGGCATTGATGGTCGATCAGTATCTCAGGCATTTCTCAAAAAAAATCCAATTACACATCTAAAAAAATATTTTACTTGCCTGCGTTTAAAGCTTTTCCCCGCACTGGTTACAGAATGTCGAATCCGCAAGGTTCTCACTGCCGCATTTTGGACAAGACTTTGGCGTTGGCTTTTCTTCTGTGGGATGGCCGCAGCGTGAGCAGAACTTTGCGCTGGGAGTCAGGTTTTTGCCGCATTTTGTACACTGTTTAAAAACAAGTTGTTGGTGACCGCAAAACGGGCAGAATTTTGCATCCGGGGAAATTGAATGCTTACAATCCGGACAGAATACCTCTTGCCGGATAGCGGGTTGGCGGGAGTGTTGCTGTGTTCCTGCAAAGTACTGGGAAAACATGGCCGGCATCATCAAACCGAGTCCCATTCCCATGCCCTGGCCCGCACCTCCCTCGCCTTCCGAAGCTTTCTCCATGGCCATCGCTGCTTTCATCTGCATGAGTTTATTCATATCCTTGAAAACTCCCATACGGCTCCGGTCGTCAATGGCCTGCTGAACCTCGGGCGGGGGAGTAACTGCATTGATATACAGATGGGTAAGTCCGAGACCGAAGTTGCTGAAATCCTTTCGAAGGCGATTGACCATGCCTTCGGACAGTTCTTCGTATCTTGCAGGAAGGTTCAGGATCGAGTCAATGGTCTCTCCCATGTAATCATTGAACCTTGAGACAATGACACGGTTCAGATATTCTTCAATCTCTCCGGTGGTGTACATGCCCTGGGTACCCACAAGGCTGTTTATAAACAACACCGGTTGCATAACCTGGAGATTAAACACTCCAAAAGCCCTGAGCCGGACCAGACCCAGCTCGGAATCCTTAAATGCCACCGGGTCGCGGGTCCCCCATTTGAGGTTTGTGAATACTTTTATATTTACGAAATAGACTTCCGCCCTGAGCGGGCTGGTAAGTCCCCATGGCAGGCTGAGAATTTTTGTTAAAATGGGAATATTAGCGGTTTTTAGGGTGTGCCGTCCCGGTCCAAAAGCATCTATAGCCTTGCCCTGATAAAAAAAGACACCTGCCTGGCTTTCCCTCACCGTGAGCTGAGCCCCGTATTTGATTTCCCCGGAACCTTTCTGAGGAAGTCGGTGAACAAGTTCCTTACCGCTATCGTCGAACCATTCCAGATTTTCCAGAAAAACAATATTGTTTGTGCCCATAGTTACCGTCTCCCTTAAAAAAGATGAACATCCAACTCGCCACACGCGAGCAAGCACTTGTCCGCAGATCGAACAGACTGAACATCGAACGTCGAACGTCCAACGTTGAACATCGAATAATGATGTCGCTTCGCTCCTCAAATTATTATAAAATAGAATGAAAAACAAATACCCAATACCAAACATTCAACAGCTATTTTTTTTCTTTTCAGTCATTTTGATACCCGTAAGAAAAATCTTGCCCTTTGTTTTTGTCTTTCATTCAACATTTTTACCCCGCCTGCCCAGTTAAACCAGAAATCTGTTTAACCGGGGTGAAACTTTTTTTCTATTTCACTGGGACGATGTTGGACGTTCGATGTTCATCTTTTAGTGATCTCCGGTTCTCCATCACTGCTTAACAGGGTTTTGTCCCCGGGGGCTTGATCCATTGATGATCCTCTCCATTGATGATCCTCTCCTTTCGGAAGTTTCACCGATCCCCGGTAACAGGCGGTCCTTTCTCAACAACAGATCATTCTTTGCCATCTTATCCACACCATCCGCTGTGATGGCATATCCCCCGCTATCGGTGCGCAGAATCCATCCTTTTTCCTTTAGATACCAGGTATGAAACTCCATGTGATGCTGGGGACACCCGAGCACTTTTTCAAATTCCATGATGCCCATTCCCGGATTCTGAGCATCCTGTCTGCGTGCGACATATAGCAACGAAAGAATCCCCTGACGGATCCGTTCATCATGATCGAAACTGCCGGACTGTGACGCTTCTTCAACGATCTTCCATCTGTCCGCACGTAACTGCTCGTATTTTGCATCAAAGGCCGCCCGTTTTTCAGGGTCGGAAAGGACTTTGTATGCTTTATAAAGCACGTTGAACTTTTCGATATCCCCGGTTTCAGCATTATCGGGATGATATCGTTTCGCCAGTATCCGAAAAACTCGCTCGATCATCTCCATATCGGCGTTGGGACTTATTTGCAAATCTTCATAGTAATCGTTATTGGATACATTTGCCATAAATCAACTCTTTTGATTTTTTATCAAATCAGTTCGTATCTTGCCATGAGTAATAACATTCCTTCAACAGCTTGCGCGTTGCAGCGCTGACCTTCAGTCTTTTAACGTCTTCAGATGAAACCCAGCATGCGTCAGTGGCATCATCTCCGGGTCTGAGTTCTCCGCTCACATAATCGGCAGCCAGATCCACAATGACATAGTGAAACCGGATTGCCCCGTTTGCGTCACGTTCAATTACATCAAATGTATATACAGGTTCTCCGGCCCGTATGATCAGGCCGGTCTCTTCCCGTATTTCCCGTTCTGCCGCTTCCTGAAGGGTCTCTCCCAGTTCAACGCATCCTCCGGGAATGGTCCAGTGGTTTTCAGCAGGCGGTTTTGCACGCAGTACGAGCAAGACCTTGTCTTTATTAAAAACAACGGCGCCCACCGCCACAAGGGGACGGTTGGGATAAGCACCGCTGGGCATGGCTTTCGGGTTTTCCATTGAATATTGGATGGTCTTAGCCTCGACTTTCGCTCATTTCAGAACTTCTGACCTGTATATGTAATTTCAGCGTGATATGAAGGGTTACTCGTAATCTCAGGCGCAATAATTTGAACATCGAACCCTGGTCGCCTTTGGCGCCGCCGAAGGCGGGTAAACATCGAACGTTCAACGTCGAACGTCGAATGTGGAAGGCGCTTCGCTTTGTCTTTATTATAAATGAGAGAATATATTATTCGATGTTCAACGTTC
Organism: uncultured Desulfobacteraceae bacterium; assembly: GCA_964410925.1. Taxonomy (GTDB): domain Bacteria; phylum Desulfobacterota; class Desulfobacteria; order Desulfobacterales; family UBA11574; genus S5133MH16. The sequence goes on along the minus strand of CAYPIW010000123.1, from coordinate 2,235 downwards.
GATGTTCAATGTTCATCTTTTATATGCCTTCAACGTGTGGATTCTTCATTAAAATATGTTGAATTTGAATTTACGATATATCAGCAGCACTGCATTAAGGGTCATCCCTTGTGTTTAACATCTTCTATTCGTTGACAGATAGGATCTATTTCCAGGAAACCTGCCTCCAGTTCCCTGCCCTCAAGATTATGCATGAAAACAGCATGCAGATAAGGAATTTCGGCAATCACGGTTTCATGGTTTATATTTTTATGCATGGCATCCAGCGTTTTTTCATCAACCTTGTTAAGCACAAAAAATATTTCGGTCCCGGCTTTTATTGCCATATCACGCATTTGATCTGCCAGCACAAAGGACTCAAAGCAGGGATCCACCACTCCGATAATCATATCGCATTCCCTATCCACTCCACGACCAAAATGCTCAATGCCGGCAGAAGTATCTACAATAACGATTTCATTTTCTTTAAAATCGAGTTTTGACAAAACCATTTTTGAAAGAACCCCCATGGGGCAGGCACATCCTTCTCCAAAATGATGGATCTTTCCAACAACCAGTAGCTTGATTCCGTTAGATTCGGAAATACAGTCCCTTGGAATGTCACTGATGCGTATCCTTTCCTTAAAAGGAACGGCATCCAACGTCTGGGGGAATGCCGACGCCGTCATTTGTCTGAACCCCTTTTTACCGCCCAGACTGTCCATTAACGAAACAGGATGGGAAACGCCAAGCAAACGGTGGAGACCATAATTGGATTCATCGGCATCCACCAGCAACACACGGTACCCCCGATTTTTCAAACCCATAGCGATAAGGGCCGAGAGGGTACTTTTTCCGCTGCCGCCTTTGCCACAAATTAAAACTTTCATACACTTCTCCCCTATTCCTTTTTCTTTTCTTCTGACATTACCCTGTCCAGTTCTTTTTGCATGGCCTTTGGAAATCTCTCCATGGCCTGCTCTAAATTCCCGGCATCAAGAATGGACTGCAGCAATACCGGTCCGGATGGCGACATCAACTGGGTCTGTGCCATAAAAAGGGAATCTCGGCTTTCATCAACAGTTCCATCGGGTTTTACAGGGGTAAGTCGCCTTATGGCGGCGACTTTGATATCGGTGAAGGATTCCTCACGGTAAAGATTACTCCGGTCAACGGTAAAATCGATGGTTTGCTGCGGGTCATTACTGGGCATAATCGTCTCCTTTTAATGGGTTGGTTTCGGCCCCGGCACTCCCGGGGCAAACATTATGTTTTAATTTGATATCAAAACTATTATTATTTGTCCATACTTATCCCTAATCCGGATAACCCGGAAAAGTGCCTAAACACATAATATCACAAACATCGACAACAAATTGTCGATATGGCATAGCCAAGCCCTTAAATTTTTCAAAGAACGTTCTTTATAAACACAAGAGACCGCTGGGATTTTAGATGCGGAAGTCTATATGTTTTCAATACACAGTTAAACCTGCTCATTCTGTTTTCCTGCATGTCACGGAGCTTCTCTAACAGTAATCGCGCGGATTCAATTTCCTTATCAGTTATCTTCCCCTTCATGGCTATGATAACTCCATGTTTTGCAAGCAAAGGAAGCGACAGTTGAACGAAATTCACCATGGAAGATAATGCTCGGCTTATGATAACATCATAAGCCGTATGACCGCTGAAATCTTTGGATAAATCCTGAGCCCTGACATGACACGCCTCAATATTGACAAGACCGAGCATTCTGATCACATGTTTTAAAAAACTGACCTTTTTTCCGGAGGCATCGATAAGCGTGACACGTAAAGACGGTATCATGATCTTAAGGGGAATCCCGGGAAATCCACCGCCCGACCCCACATCGAGCAAAGAGATATCCGGAGATATAAACGGTGCTGGTGCCATGGAATCCAGAAAATGCTTTACCGCAATCTCCAAAGGATCGAAAATGGCAGTCAGGTTGGTCTTTTGGGACCATTTTAAAAGTTCAGTGGCATGGATTGCAAATTGATCTATTTTTTTTCGGTCAATTTGAATGTCAAGGTCTTTGGCACCGTCATATATAATATTTTTCCACTTTTTTGAGCCGATCTGAACAACCAATGATTCATTCTCCATTTTTGTTGACCTGAACCGTTCAGATTGATACTGGGGTGATTAAAATTGCCCATAGTATGGCTTTAAAAAATATCCCATATTTATTCCTTCCCGTATACCTGGTGTCAGGTTTCAGGTGTCAGGTTTCAG
>CAYPIW010000122.1:0-7903 GCA_964410925.1 uncultured Desulfobacteraceae bacterium | reverse complement strand
GATATTAAATAGAAATATAAAATTATTGCCGTTTCATCACCCTGATGTGTAGCCGAATTAATCACAGGCCTTTTGTTTGCCGACCTCATTTTTTTCAGTTACGGCAATAAGGTTCAGCAAAAACTTAATGATATCAATAGGAAAAAATCAAAGCACTCTATATGTTCATGTATGGCATTTTTATTGCAGTCGTAAAAACCAATATGAATCATCTGTTAGATATAACGTAAGAGGAGGCCGCTAAAATGAAAATTATAGGAACCAAAGAGAAAAAAGAGAAAAAGAAGCGGGTTATGGGATTCCAAGTGGTTGAAGATGAATGTATTTGGATGAAGGCCGGGATTGTCAATTTCCGGTTATGTGATAATGCCTATGATTGCTACAATTGCCCCTTTGACAAAGGGATGCGGCGTACAATGGAGCTTGGACGTCAGACTGAAACAGAACGAAAAGAACCCGCGTGGGTTGAGCATTTAAAAACACGGTATCAGGGATCGGAGCGACCCTGCCGGCATTATTTAACCGGACGTATCGATGCGCCGAAGATCTGCCCCATGAACTACGAATGTTTTCACTGCACGTTTGACCAGATGCTCGATGAACTCGATTTTGAGCAACTTCACAATCCTCCCAGCTACAATTTGGCTTCAGGGTATCGCCTGGCCGACGGCTATTATTATCATATGGGCCACAATTGGGCTCGTTTCGACCATGGCGGGAGACTCCGGGTGGGATTTGATGATTTCCTGGTAAAATTATTCGGTGGACTGGAATTTCTTGCTCTTCCGCCTCTGGGAACCACTTTGACAAAAGATCAGGTGGGATTGACCTTCGGTCGAAAAAATCATAAAGCTGCAGCCCTGTCCCCGGTAACCGGTACGGTTTTGGCGGTGAACCACAAGGTCCGGGAGCATCCCGAAATTACCCATGAGGATCCCTACCATGAAGGGTGGCTATATATACTGGAACCGGATATGCCCAAAAAAAATTTAAAGGGACTTTACTATGGCAATGAAGGCATTCAGTGGATGGAACAGGAGAGCCAGAAACTGTTGAATCTCATGGGGCCGGAATATGAACAACTGGCCGCCACCGGTGGTCAGCCCATTAGCGATGTGTTCGGTAATTTCCCCGAGTTGGGGTGGGAATTACTGGCAAAGACGTTCCTCAGAACCGAGAAGATTTAGGCGAAGAAGACAATCTTTAAGAAAAGTTGAGCAGTGCCTGCAAAGATAAATGGGGGTTTCATCCAGATCTTGGATAGTTCCCGAGAAATGCATGAGGCAGTTTTTTTCCCGGCAATGAAGAAGATTGAAAAGATGGCCTAATTCATGAAGAGCAACTTTCGCTCCCCTTTCAAAAAGGAGTGACGATGGGGAAGGGGAGCCATCCGGGTTTCTGCCCAGTCTGAACAGAGAGACCAGCGCGAATTTTCCCCCCTGTTTGGCTTCGCCGAATACATATGTAAAAATGGGAACAAAGAGGTCCAGATTAACAACGCCGATGACCTTCTCATAGTCTTTAAAAGTTAAAGATTCAAATGCTTTAAGAATAATGCCCACATCGTACTGAAACCGTCGTTCATTAAAAGCATATTCAGGATGTCCCAACGGGGGCAAAATCTGTACGGAAAGGTTATAATAGCCGGAGATATGGGCAGCTATAACCTTTAAGGCAATCTCTGGAACTTCTCCAATTGGAACCACGCCGACCGGTTTTTTCTGTGACCTCATGGAAAATTCGGGTTAAGTCCTCCTTTCCAAATTAAACCGTTTAATCTTTTTATGCAACGTCACCCGGTTGATTTCCAGGGCTTTGGATGCCTGAGTCACATTCCAGTTGTATTCCTCAAGGATCTGTTGAATATGCTGCTTTTCAACCTCTTGCAGGGACTGAGGCCTCGATAAGGGCGCGGGAGAGGATTGAAGGAAAGCAAAATCCTTAATCCCGAGTGTCCGGGATTGAGAAAGCACCACAGCTCTTTCAACGGCATTTTCCAATTCCCTGACATTTCCCGGCCAATCATAGCGTTTTAATAGTTCCGTTGCATCACGAGTGACGCGATCGACCTGTTTTGTGGTTTCATGCCCGAACTTTTCGAGAAAATGCTGAACTAATAAGGGAATGTCCTCCCTTCTTTTCTTTAGCGGTGGGATGTCAATCGTGATGACATTAATGCGGTAAAAAAAATCCTCTCTGAAAGAGCCGTCCGTAATTTCTTTCCCCAAATCCCGGCTGGTGGCTGAAATGAGTCGAAAATCTATGTCAACAGGCTCTCTGCTCCCGATACTGGTGATCTTCTTTTCTTCCAGAACGCGCAGCAGATTAATCTGCATTTTTGGGCTGATCTCTCCAATTTCGTCAAGGAACAGGGTCCCCCCAGAAACCACTTCCAGAAACCCCTTTCGGGCATGGGTTGCTCCGGTAAACACCCCTTTCTGATGCCCAAAAAGTTCACTTTCAAGCAAGTTTTCCGGTAGCGCTCCACAGTTGATTGCAACAAAGGGGAGATGGGCTCTACGACTTTTTGCATGTATGGCTTTTGCAATTAACTCCTTGCCGGTACCGGTTTCCCCGATCAACAATATAGAAGAGTCGCTCCGGGCAACCTCCGGGATCAGGTCAAAAATATGCTCCATGACAGGAGACTTCCCGATAATGTTATCAAACCGGGTAATTTTCTCCAAACGCCCTTTCAGATAGTCGTGCTCGAATAAAAGTCTCTTTTGGTACGATGCTCTTTCCATCACGAGAGCAAGTTGATCCGGCTTGAAGGGCTTGAGCAGGTAGTCGCTGGCCCCGATTCGCATGGCTTTAACCGCCGATTCAATGGATCCGTATGCAGTGATAATGATAACGATGGTATCAGGATATTCTGTCTTTACCTTTTCCAGCAGTTCTATGCCGTCCATTCCGGGCATTTTTATATCCACAAACAAGAGCTGAAAAGGTTGCTTTTCCAATTTATCCAAAGCCTCAAAGCCCGATGACACCGTCTCCACCACATGACCATATTTTTTAAACCAGTAGAAAAGGGATTCCCGGACGATTTCTTCATCATCCACAACCATGATACTCATCTTTTCATCCATAGACGTTCTCCATCACATGACTCAAGAGGCTAATGGGTGGGAAAATTTAAAATAAATGAAGTCCCTTCTCCTACCTTGGTGTTGACTTTAATATTACCCCCATGATTTTTTGTAATACCATAGACAATAGACAGCCCGAGGCCGGTGGCTTCTCCCGTTTCCTTTGTGGTAAAAAATGGATCATAAATGTGATCAAGGATTTCCTCGGGGATTCCGTATCCGGTGTCGCGGATTTCTATACAGGCATTTTTTTTGCTATCGAGTTTGGAATGTATATACAGTTCTCCTCCCTTTGACATGGCTGAGATGGCATTGAAAATCAGGTTCAGAAAGCATTGCTGCAACTGGTTGGCATCTCCTTTTGCCCGCAAAGGTTTTTGAGAAAAGTCTGTAATCAATTGAATATTTTGCAGTTTCATTTTGTGTCGGGTCAATGTTAAGACTGCCTCGAGAATTTCGTTAAAATCTATATCCTTATATTCCAGGTTCTTATATTCCAGGCTATAATCGTGGGAAAACGAGAGAAGGCCGGAAACGATTTCACCACATCGTTCCAATTCTTTGGACATGAACGCAAGATGTTTTTTGAACTGTTCCAGGTCACTGGAACTGGGTTCGCCTTCAGCAAGCATTTCCTGCATTAAATGGCTGAACGTTAATAATCCCTGAATGGGATTGTTAATTTCGTGGGCGCAACTGGCCGCCAGTTTTCCCAGAGAGATCATTCGATCTTCCTGAATCAGTTTTTGAAGATCAGACTTTAATTCCTTGACCCGCTTATCCCATCGATGTGAAAATTCTTCTGTAATATCCCTGAAAATCTCGATAATTTTAAAAATCTCACCGGTTTGATTTCTTAAAGGATACGTGACGATATTGTAGAAGGAGGGTCGATCCCCCGAACCGTGATACTCGTGCAGGACGTAAGAAGATATGCCTGTTCTCAGTGTTTCCACCATGGGACATTTCATCTCGGGCTTGCAGCTGGAACAGGGGGCACTTAGTCCATAAGAAACTTTATAACAGTGTGCACCGATAACTTCTTCTTTGGATTTGTTGACCATTTTCAGATACGCTTCATTGGTTTCAGCAATTGTAAAATCCGTATTTAAAATCATTATTGCAGCCGTGCTCTGCTGGATAAGAAAGTCTGAAAACAGCTTTTCAACGATCAATTGCTGCTCTGTGGATTGCAGGCGCTGATCAATCTTGAAAAGGTTTCTTAACAACCTTCCGATGTTGTGTTCCAGAACCCCGACGCCTTTGGGTCTAAGGCGTATGATCTCCAGCAGGACCTCCTGGCTGCCGGTAAGTTCAAGAATGCTGTCCAGCTCTTTGATCTTAAAAAGATCCTCAAAATTATTTGTGGTATATATTCCCAGCTTTTTGGCCAGAATAAATCCTTCCGCCTCCGGGTTGATGTCGCAGACACCCACGATGTTAATATCCAGAAAGGGAAAACGTTCATCATAGAGAAGCTCTATGAAGTATTTACAGGCTCTGCCTCCGCCCACAATCGCCAGATTAATGGTATGAGCAATGACATTGGTCAAAAAAGGCAATTTTCCCGTACGATAAGTTCTTTTTTTATTTTTTGATTTCATAATACAACTCCACCAAATATATACCTCTCAATTTCTAACCGGTCAAGCCGAAAGCAAATTTTGGATTATTTTAACATTCCAGAATTTTGTAACTTCTGTTTATCTTTTCCCTAAAATCCGTAGCAAGTAACACTGACAAATTTCCTATCCTTCTCACAACTATTTGAAAATATCAGTTTTTGTCGGGGTAAAAATGTGAATACTCGGTTGACTTCCGATGGGGGGTATGATTGATTATCAAGGAGTTCGGCACAAACCCGTGGAATTTTTTAATATGCCGATATGGAGCGTCATATGGATAAAAATACAGAGAAAGATTATTTGCTCAAGGCCATTGCTGCGTTCAACCGAAGGTTCATGGTGATTTCTCCGGAATACAAAATCCTGGCGTCAAGTTCACGGCTTCATGAAACAATCGATTCTGAAATTATCGGGCAACACTGCTATAAAGTATTATACGGACGGTATTTACCCTGTAATAATTGTTCGGTAAAAGAGGCTAAGAAGAAAAGAAGGCCCGCCTTAACGCCCAAGCAGGGAAACTCTTTAGATCTGGATGAAATGCCCTGTTATTTTGCGTATCCAATATTTTCAGGAGATGACATTGAAGCTTTTGTAAGCATGGATTTTGATCTTCCCACCAGAGGAGGACTTGAAGAAAAGTTATATCGCTCCAATGCCTTTTTGCGGAATCTCATTTCCAGTTCTGTGGACTGCGTTATTGCTGCGGACAAAAAAGGCAAGATTCTTATTTTCAATGATCCGGCCCGTAAGCTTTTCGGATACACGGAAGATGAAGCGATTAACCGTCTTACTGTTCGAGAGATTTACCCGGGCAACCATGCGTTTGAGGTGATGCGAAACCTTAGAAGCGAGGAATACGGCGGAAAGGGAAAACTCAAATTTTATCAGACAGATATTATAACTAAAACCGGTGAAATCATCCCCATCAAGCTGAATGCATCCATAATCTATGAAAAGGACCGGGAAGTGGCAACCATCGGTTTTTTTCACGATCTTCGTGAACAACTTCGAATGAAAGATGAGTTGCAAAAAACCCAGCTTCAGCTCCTGCAGGCGGAAAAGATGTCTTCTTTGGGAAAACTGGCCGCAGGAGTCGCCCATCAATTAAACAACCCTCTGGGGGGAATTACGCTGTTTGCCAAGCTTATACAGGAAGAATATGACTTGGAAGAAAAGGTCAAAGAAGACTTAAACCGCATTCTGAGAGATGCCCAAAGATGCCGGGATACGGTGAAGGAACTCTTGGAGTTCACTCGACAGACCCACCATTTAATGCGACCCCATGACATTAACGAGGCGATTTCCCGAACCCTGTTTTTACTTGAAAACCAGGTCCTGTTCCAGAATATAGATATCGCAAAAGATCTGGACGCTTCACTTCCACCGGTACGGGCTGATATTCAGCAACTGAACCATTTATTTATGAACATCATTCTCAATGCCGCTCAGGCCATGGAAGGAAAAGGGAAGCTCACGGTAAAAAGCAGTCTTTTGCCGGATCGAGACAGAATTTGCATAGAGATATCCGACACCGGCATCGGAATACCTGAAGAGATTCTTCCCCGAATTTTTGAGCAATTTTTCACCACCAAGGAAGAGGGAAAAGGAACCGGTCTGGGGCTCAGTCTGGCGTATCGTATTGTGGAAAATCACGGCGGCAATATCATGGCAAAAAGCAAGCAGGGACAAGGAACATCATTTTTTATTGAGATTCCCGTTGCAGACGCGGAAAACCAAGGAGAAGAAAGTGGAGATAACACCTGACGCCACCGTATTGGTTGTGGACGATGAAGCGGATATCCGGGATGCATCCGAGCGAATTCTTACCCGAATCGGTTTTCAGGTTCTCAAGGCATGGCGAGGGGATGAGGCGCTGGCTTTACTGGAGAAGGAGAACGCCTCCATTGTGCTTCTGGATTTGAAGATGCCGGGCATGGACGGGCTGGAGGTTCTCAAACACATTCGTATGAGGGATGAGACAATTCAGGTTATCGTGATCACCGGATATGCTACGGTAGAAACAGCCATTGAAGCCATGAAACGGGGCGCTTACGATTTTATTTCCAAACCCTTTGAGCCGGATCAGTTACGTATTGTAGTGAATCGCGCCTGGGAAAAAATCAGCCTCAGGCGGGAAGCTGAAAAGCTGGAGGAAGAAAGAAGACGGACGCTGTCTGATCTGGATACGGAGAAAAGCCGCATACATACTATTTTAGAATCTTTTCCAAGCGGTGTGGTTGTGACAAATTCCAGGGGCCAGGTGGTCTTGATGAATCCGGCCTTCAGACAGCTTCTCGATCTTGACCCCGGCCTGAAAACGGGCAGCCCCATTGAAGACTATGTTCCGGATAAAAAACTGTGTAATCTTGTAATGGAAATCTCTCGGGGGAAGCATATAGACTACGATGATATTCCGGATTACGAGTTTTCTCTTTCAGATGAAAAATATCTCATGGCAACCGGACAACCGGTCCTGGGGGAGAGAAAGGAATGCCTTGGAGCAGTTCTAAATGTTTTTGATATCACCTCCTTGAAGCTTTTGGACCAGCTTAAATCGGAATTTGTGGCAAAGGTTTCCCATGAACTGCGATCACCGCTTTCAACAATCCACGAGCAGCTTGCGCTGGTAATAAGGGATATGGTCGGGGAAAACGTCGCACAAGACCAGCATATACTTGCCCGCGCCAAAGAAAAAACAAAGGGATTGATTGCGTTGATCGGAGATCTTCTGGATCTTTCCCGTATCGAGGAAGGCATTATCTGTCATGATCCCCAACCGGTCAGGATCGAAGATCTCCTTGCAAACATAGTAGATTTTTTAAAAACCGGGTCAAGAAAAAAAAACCAGTCTATTTCGCTTAAACTTCCAAAAGAACCGCTTCCCGAGCTCTTGGCCGATCCCATTGCTCTGGAAAGCATCTTTGGGAATCTTATCACCAATGCCATTAATTACACTCAGGAAGGCGGAAAAATTGAGGTGAAAGTTGATATGGCCGGAGTCAACATGCGTGTAAAAGTTAAAGATAACGGGTTTGGTATAGCGGATAAATATCTGGACAAGATTTTTGAAAGGTTTTACAGGGTCAAAGACGAAAAGACCAGATACATTACAGGAACCGGCCTTGGCCTGCCCATCGTAAAGGGACTTGTAGATTCAATGGGCGCCCTGATTAATGTGGAGAG
>CAYPIW010000121.1:0-4797 GCA_964410925.1 uncultured Desulfobacteraceae bacterium | reverse complement strand
TTACCAGCAAAAAAGACTGTTTAAGCCCTTATAAAGGGCCATTTTTAGAGAATTATGTAATCACTTCAAATAGTTGCCGTGGTCCGACCCCGAACCAGAGAACAACAGGCTGTTAAGGTTTGACCCTCTGTTCCCCTCTGTTCCCCCTTGCATCCCCCTGCTTTTTAGCGGGGGACATCAAGTTTTCGATGATCAGGTTTTCATGTCTGTTTTATTTTCTTTTATAAAAAGTAAATGTCCCGGTATCAAGCCACCAATCGCCACGCCCCTTGGGATAATCGGAGAACTCCCATGTCCCTTTATATTCTCCATTTCCTTTGAAATCACCAAGATAAACCTGATAACAGGCTTCATTCGGCCGGTGACAATCACGCTCAATCCTGACGGAATTTTCTTCAAACAAAACTGTCATGTTAGATTCCTGAACAGAAGGCTCTTTGGCTTTAAATCCGTTTTCGAATAATAACGTAACAGTGAACGGAATAACAAAGTGTTGGTTTTTATAGTAGGTGTCCAGAGCATATTGTTCTCCAACTTCGGGGGCTGGCAAAGCACTGATATCCCAAAGCGAATTCACTGGGTGGGAATTATTTTCATCCACCGAATTTATTACTAAAACAGGGCGGTTCCCTGGATCATCATGTTCCCTTGAATAAAACCCATAAACCGATTCCTGACGTTTTGAATAATTACCCCCGACCTTTATTGCCAAGCCATAATTTGGCATTCCATTGAGCCACGATTTTACCATCGTAGTAATATCAACTTCAACGAAATCATTTGTTTGTGTGCCAGGATTGAAATAAGCCACCGGATATTGGTCTGTTTGGGGTTGATTAATCCAGCAGATTTCACCTGGTCCCGCAATGTTCGAAGGCTTATAAGTGCCGCTTCCTTCGTTCCATTGGGTCATGACTGTGTATACTCCAAGCTCCGCCGAACTGTTACCCGCGGTATGATAATGGAAAAGCCTTAATGTAGCTTTCTGAAAGGTAGATTTTTGGATTCCCAAAACATCAAATTTCAAATAAGTCCGTTTTTCACCACCAGTTGGATTCCAGCCGGCACCAAGAATTTCATATTTCCCCCAGTTTGCTTTATTCCAGCCTGCATAGGAATAGGCGTAAACATGGGAGTCGGCAATGGGATTAAGTCGATTTTTATTAGATACAATAGCACCTGGTTCATCTAATGGCTTATCCTCAATTGGCACCAAAGTGGGCCAGGCTGTCCACCATTTATTGTTGTCTTTAATATTCAAGATTCCCGGATTTAAAACAGAAGAATTAGCAGCAACGGAAACCTCCATCCCTTCGGTCAAATTCATTTTTGATCGTTGTTGGGAATCCGTGACCTCAATGGCGCCTTCAATGAGTTTTATTATACTTGAACCATCATCTTTAACTTCAACAACAAACTCAGTACCCCGTATTCCGGCAATAGCTGTTGGCAGCTTAATGTAAAAAAAACCATGTTCTTTGTTTTTGTTAAATTTTACTTTAAACCAACTTTTACCATCAATAACGTAAATATCTTCTCCAGCATTTCTAATATGGATTTTTGAGTTGGGTGTCATTCTAAACATCGAGCCGTTCGGATATTTTACTTCTGCCCACCCATCAGGACCTGTTTCAATATACACATCGCCGTTAATAACTCTGCAGTCCGTTTTATTAATAATCTGTGTCAAAGGACAGACATTAATTTTTCCCTTAGACCTACTTGTGTGTACCGTACCTTTTACTGCACAAATCTTTACTCTGGTTTCCATTGCAGCAAATAAGTTAATTGGAGCAATAAAAAAAATCACAAAAAAAACAATCAGCAAATATGTATTTGTATTTTTTTTCATGGGATCAATAGTCTCCATTAGTATCAATAGCTTAGGTTAATTGCACTCTTTTATTCGATAATACAAAATACCGGGTTGTGGTTTATCAAGGTCTGATGTCATTGTATTTACATTTAAAACTTTACATCCCTCTCCTCTCGGGAAAAACCAAATTTCATATTCAACATCTTGGGGGGCACGGTATGAAAATTCACCTGTATTCATCATATTATCATACGCAGACATAACCGCATAAACATCTAATGTTATTTCCGTATCTTTAGGAATAAAACCCCAAAACTCGCCGTTGGGATTAAACTCTTTTACTGTTCCTCGCCAATTGTCCTTTTCATTGTATCGCGTAATTGTATTCCCCCAAGGGCTAAACCCTTTGTTTGTTTCAATATTTGTTAATGATATCATCGCACCTGTTTTACGCTGGTAAAGCCCGACGTTGCATGGACCCATAACCGTTATTTGTCCCTTTAAAGGAGAAACAGCGTTTTTAACTGTATCGTCCCAGGGCTGATAATTCCGATCTTCTTCTTTGTCGTAAAAATTGCCCTGCCAATAAAGGCCTTTTTTTATGTGAAAAGAAGAAGAAATCCACGATTCGTTAAATTCATGATTACCTGATAATAGCATTTCCCCGCCGACACTTTTCCATTGCCCGGCTTTAGGGTTTTGATCGGACCATTTATCCGCTGATGCCAGCTCACCAAAAAGGGTTGCGCATAACGTTATCACCCATACCCAAATTATGGTTTTTACCATTTATCTGACCTCCTTATTAAATGACCGTTTATCGACTCTTTCACTCAAACAGGCGTTTGTCCTTTTCACCATTTGGCTTCGAGCTCCCGAAACAGGTGCTGCTTGTCCGCCGGCGCGAGCTGCCGGAGAGCCGTCTTGACCTGGTCCCTGCACCTTTCAGACGCCATCGCGATGTTGATCATGCGGTTAATGCTTAAGAGCTCGACCAGTTGGTTCTTACCCTTTCCGGTAAGGCGTACGGCTTCGAGCTCGTTCCATGGAACGAAGGCCTTTCCCGCAACCCCGATGGAGAGGATGCCTGCTTCGTCCACAATCACACGCTGCTCGGTTATAAGGCTGACGGCAAGGGTGAAAATCGGTAGGCCGAAGAGCACTCCGGGGATGGACATAAAACTGATTCCGCTCAGGCGTCCGGGAGTTGCTCCGGTCAGTAATGGCGCCAGTCCAGGCTGTTCAAGGGCGACGGACCACAGGGCGTCTATGCAGTTTAGGAACAGATAGCTTCCGGCGACGAGGGCGACAATATCGCCGAAAACAGCCACACCGAGAGTCTGGGTGGCAATGCCGGGACGTGCCGAACGTAAACGGTACATCCTCAGCATGAGAAATCCGCCGAGCAGGACGAGAACCACCCCAGAAGCCGCCGTCGCTGGCCGCAACCACGGTGTCGAACGCGTCCGCGCTTCGTGGCGCTCCTGCTCAACACCCCAGAAAAGGGCCCCATCGACAACAAACTGCGTGCCGGGTCGCTCTGTTTGAAGCTCTTTTCGGTAGAAGCGGCGCCATTCGACTTCGCTGACAGCCGGGCCGGAGGGGCCGGCATCCAGCCCGTCCCGGGTGCGACCCTTTACGGCTGCGAAAACCTCCGGGTAAGCAGCCAGAGTCTCGACGTCCAACCGAACGGCAGGATCGAAATCGGGGTTGTCGAAGGTAGCTAAGCGTTCGGTGGTGAAACAGAAATCGCCGTCATCGGCGCGGGCACTGATTCCATCAATGCGCTGTAAGGAATCGCGAAAGACGAAGAGCACTCCCACATTGGGATCACCTCCCAGCACGTTGCCGAAACTTTTCCACTCCTTTTCGGGGATGCATGTTCCACCGCCGTCATGCCACAGCCGTACCATTTCTTCCCGCAGAATCGGCATCGTCTCAAGATTGTCGGCCGTCAGCTCTGTGATGGGTCTGCCGTAGAGGCTTAGCGCCTCCTCCATATTCAGCGGTGTCTCCCCCATGTCCAGACGGATCATAGTGCTTTCGCTATTGGCGGTCATGACTCTCGGGAACGGCGCGACAAGCAACGCAATCCCGAAGGAAAGCACAAGGACCCCCAATGTTCGCATCAGCCAGATCATCTTTCCTCCAGCCCGAATCAATAGAAACTTGCTCTCTAAGAAACGATTTAAGCCAATTTCACAACAGGTTGTCAAGGAAAAATCGGCACATCTTGTGCCTGCTGCAAACAGTCTCCATTCCTCACGTTGATGGCTCCGCCTACTGAACTTTAAATGAAATGATAATGAAATGAAATGATAAGAATTCCCTTTTTAGGTATGTAAGTGTAGAGAAAGTGTCCTTGTGTGTCAAGGGAAATTTGCCACAAAATATGCGGGTTTGGACATCAGGGCATAAAGAGGGGTTGTCGATGGTTAGAAAAATGGGGAGCAGCGGATGTGATCACCAAATCAATTGGTGGAAATTACAGCATTTCCGGCAAACTTTGGGCAAACTCACCCTTTGAATCTCAGGGCTTTTAAAATTATAAGGGATACATCTCAATGGGATAATCCGGATCGCTGTAGAGGTATTCCTCAGAATGCAGAAGCTGAGAATCTGAATAGTCCAGGTGGGTATCGACTGTTGGTGCGTTGGTTTTTGCTGGTGGCCTTGTCTTCACTGTTTACAAGCCCAGGTGCTTGAGAATCTTTTTTATAACCTCCTCGTTTTCTATGAAGCTTAATATCCTCATTGATCCCGAACACTTAGGGCATGTTAACGGGAGTTGGGTCGGTGGGTCGGTGGGGTCGGTTGGGGTCGGGGTCGGACCAAGCTATCCTATTGAAATTCAATGATAATCGTCCCAATAATAGGCATTTTTAAGGCTTAAATGGCCATTTTCAGGGGCAAAATCGCCTCCATAAGATGCAGCAGCCTCCCGCAGTTCATAACTTTTTTCCCTGCCTATTATCTTCCGG
>CAYPIW010000120.1:0-4654 GCA_964410925.1 uncultured Desulfobacteraceae bacterium | reverse complement strand
TAAAAGTGTCTAAAGTGATCTAAAATGTGAAGTGGATAGTGAGCTAAAGTGTGAAGTGTGAAGTGATCTAAAGTTTTAAAATGAAGCCGCTGAAGGCGGCACCTTAACTTTAGGCACTTTCAACTTTAGGCACTTTAGTCACCTGTATTTTGTTTAAACACGACATAACTTTCTTGACACTCTATTTTCATTTTTCTATAGTTGGGTAACTTAAAAAACTTTTTTTATCTGAATATCAGGATGTTATAATTTAATAAACGGATTTTCATGCATCAGATTAAAACATATGATTCATATCATTTCGGAACAATACCGGATATAGCCGACCAGCATCTGAAAAAACTCATCAGACTCTTTAATTTGCCAAGAAATACTGTCAATTCAGACCTTTGTGGGAGAACTTCCATTACGGTTGCCCGGCTTCAAGGCATAGGATCTGTAGTTATTAAATATTATAGACGGGGAGGAGTCATTGGATATCTGATCAAAAAATGGTATCTTAAATTTGGAAAAACGCGTTGCCAGATGGAGTATGAGCTGTTACAGAAAGTCAGAAACTTAGGTATAAATGCCCCTGATCCGGTTGCCTTTGCTTATCGAGGCCGACGGTTCTATCAATGCTGGCTGGTAACCCGAGAGATCCAAGACCATCAAACACTTGTCCAATTGAGTCGTTCAAATCAGGAACAGGCCCGTATGGCAATGAAAGCGGTCATCAAGCAGGTATCCATGCTCATAAAAAATAAAATTTTACATGCCGATTTACATCCCGGCAATGTTATCGTAGACCATAAAAATCAAGTTTACCTTCTTGATTTTGACAAGGGGGGTATTTTCCGCGGAGATAAAAATGCCCTGACGACCCGATACCTGCGTCGCTGGAATCGGGCGATACAAAAGCATGGACTACCGGGAGTGCTCAGGGAAGTTAATGGGTTTGAGTCTCTGCAATAGGGTGCAAATTAAAGCCGTTGGTAAACGCTGCTCCTTGTCTATTTTTTAGGTTTCAGGTGTCAGGTGTCAGGTGTCAGGGTTAAGGGGAAACGAGGTACACAATAACAATGATATGGATGTACATTGAATGGATTGAAAAAAACATTGGATCGGAAACTCCCGGAGCAAGAATGCCGATGGCAGTTGATGAGGAAACAGCAGTATATGGCGTAAACGATGAATCATTTTTCAGGGCTGCATGCTTCCTGACACCTGAACACTGAAACCTGACACCTGACAGTCATGGCAATCTTGCCAAACAACAGTCTTGATTTACACCCGACGAGTAATAGCTTTGTTATGGATACATCCACTTCTAAAATATTACCTTCAGCCCCTTCCATCCTCATCATTCTGATGGGCTCTATAGGAGATGTGGCACGGGGTCTGGGCCTGGTGTCACATATTAAAAACAATCTGCCGGAAAGCAGGGTAACCTGGCTTGTAGAGCCAACATGCTCGGAAGTGGTCCGTTTACATCCCCGAATTGACAAAATGATCGTTTTTGACAGACCCAGAAATATTTCAGGCATACGAGATCTGTATAAAGACTTATCCCGAGAATACTTCGATATCACGCTTGATCTTCAGCGTCATTTAAAAAGCGGCTTTTTCTCGTTTCTTTCGGGAGCGAAGAGACGAATCGGTTTTAACCGCTGCAACTCAGGAGAATTTAACTGGATCTTTAATAATGAACACATCCCCTATGTCAGGGATGAGCTGGATCTGCCCAAATTGCATCATTACCTTAAATTTACAGATTACCTGGGATTGCCGGAGCCTGCATCCATTGACTTCGGCTTTTCCTGCCTTGATGAAAAATCTCATCTGCCGGATAGTATCTCTAAAATAAGCAAACCCTTTATTGCAGTGGTAATGGGATCATCCTGGGAATCCAAAGACTGGTTCTTTGAAGGATACCATGGACTGGTAAAACATATTCTTTCTTCAATGAAAGGAACGGTTGTGCTCCTTGGTGACAGTTCGCAAGTATCATCCGCGACAAAACTGTGCCAAAAAATTGGCTCACATAAATTAATCAATCTTGCGGGAAAAACGTCCATTTCTGAGCTAATAGCCGTGCTTAAGGCCGCTTCGGCCGCTGTAGGACCGGATTCTGGGCCGGGCCATCTGGCGGCAGCGGTGGAAACTCCCTATGTGGCTCTTTTCGGTCCAACGTCTCCGAAACGGGCGGCGCCTTATAACTGTGAACATCTTGTCGTTCAATCCAGGGTAACCTGTATTTCATGTTATAAAAAACAATGCCCTGACCTGGACAGGTTATGCATGCGCCTGATCAGTGCTGAATCGGTTCAGGAAAAACTTTACATAGCGCTTGGACGGTAGGTCCTTAAATGTCCTTTCTGATTCTAAACATTTAAAAAAATGAACGTCGAACATCGAACATTGAACATTGAACATCGAATAATGTATTCTACCATTTATAATAAAAACAAAGCGAAGCGCCTTCCACATTCGACGTTGAACGTTCGATGTTCGATGTTCAAATTGTTGCATCTGAAATTACGACTGAACCTTCATATTCTGTTGAAGTTATGTATATAGGTCAGGAGTTCTGAAATTGTGACTGTTCAAGGTACAAGTTCTTGGAGGCGGTGTTTAATGAAGGATTTAAAATCAATATCTTTTTTTCCAAAGGAAATCTCAATCCCGATGATAACCACGTCTATGGGCCATTTTATTTTATGAGCAATCCGGACATAATCTTTCTCTGTGGTAAAAACAAATTCAGCCGATACCTCCATTGCTGATTTCAAAATTTCATCAAGTTCCCTATCCGAATACGGGTGATGGTCCGGAAATCCTGAAAAATTTTTCAATTGACATTCAAAACTCTCAATAGTTCGGCGAAAGTCATCATTGCTTGCTATCCCGGAAAAGGCAAAGGCCTTCTTATTTTTAAAGATATCAAAATTGTACCTGGATGAAATAGTCGGACGGTCTCGCAATTGCGAATGGTTTCCGGTAACAATTTTATAAATATATGGGGTATGAAATGAATGAAAAATCGGCTTTCTCGGAAAATATTTTTTTATTTGGCCCAAACCCTGCGTCTTTCCAATATCCGATCGGGTTAAAATCACGGCATCTGCCCTCGACAACCCGGAAGCGGTTTCTCTTAGGGTGCCCCTGGGGAAAAGATAAGTATTGCCCATCGGGTCTTTACTGTCTAAAAGTACCAGATCTAAATCTCGATGGAGTTTTAAATGTTGAAAGGCATCGTCAAGCAATAGAACATCCGGTTTAAATTCCTGTATGGCCAATCTGCCGGCATTAAAACGGTTTTGTCCAACAATAACAGGAACTGTTTTTAGTCTCCGGGCGACCATAAATGGCTCATCGCCCGCTGTGTCCGGCCCCATAAACATTGTGCGCCCGTCACATACCACGCCACCGATCTTCTCTGCCCGGCCTTTATATCCCCTGCTGATAATTGCAACACCATACCCAAGATCTTGTATAAGCTCTGCGACATAAATGGTCATGGGTGTTTTCCCGGACCCGCCAAGCGTAAGGTTACCGATAGAAATAACCGCGCAAGGCAGTCTTTTTGACTGCAAAACACCTTTTTTGTATACCGTTTCCCTCAGCTTAACTAATCTGCCATACCCAATTGATATCCCAAAAAGAAAACGTTTAAGGAATGAGGATCTGTTTTCTTCTTCGCCGGTCATAACAGCCAGGGTTTTTCTCTTAATATTTCCTGAAATCACCATGATTTTGTATTTATCCCGGTTGGCATAGGAACTTTAGATCACTTTTCACTTAAAACTTTTAAATAAAATCTTTCGTGTCCTGGTACCTTGGTAGCAAATATTTTTGGTTCTCAAGGACTTGAATAGATAAAGGTAAAAAAATAAAAAATAAAAAAACAAACGAGCACGGCTATAAAATTCCAGTGTCCGTTGTTTTTCAAAAGAAGATTCCACCTGAAAAACCACAATGATTCCCAATCAACCGCTTTAAGGGATGGCACAAAACGGTTTACCTTTTGGCAATATTTTCGATAAGACTCTCCAAACAATGGCTGTAATTTGGCTTCTTCTCGTTTCACACGATTAACCATATAAAAATAATACCCCACAATAAAAATAAAGATTATCCAACCATTGCCTGCAAGGAGCAACACGCCCAGCAACAAAAAGAAGCGGCCAATATACATGGGATTTCTCATCAACATATACGGTCCTTTAACAGCAAGCATCTTGTTTTTATCCAAAGAAGCAAAGCACCAGAGCTGGATCAGTTCACCGAAGACAGCCACTATACATCCAACCGCGAACCAGGCAGGCTTTATATTCAGAATTAAAATTACGACGGCAATCAAAAAAATCGGATAGCGTAATTTTAATAAAACATTTCTGAGTCTTTTGTTGTTGAAAATCTCGTGGATCCGTTTCACTATATTATTGACCATTTTACCTCCCTCAAACGTAACCTGCCAGCAAAGCTTCCCTCAAACCGACAAGTGTCTGATGAGGTGTAAATCAAGACTGTTCTTTGCTAAGTGCTCCAATTCATAACTACGATAACGTATTTTTAATGGACACTGTCTCGTATAAGGTGAAGTCCAAAGTTTGAAGTGCCTTAAGTGAGCTAAAGTTATGGAGTCGCTTCGCTCCGGTGATTTTATATAATT